>NZ_JBEOXU010000047.1:0-42340 GCF_040296725.1 Streptomyces sp. NPDC002044 | reverse complement strand
CCAGATGTGGAAGCCCGGTAACGGGTGAAGCTGACTGGTACTAATAGGCCGAGGGCTTGTCCTCAGTTGCTCGCGTCCACTGTGTTAGTTCTGAAGCAACGAACAGTTGCTGGTTTCTGGAGCTAGAACAAAAACTACAAAGTGTGCTTGTTCGCTCGAAACCGATAGGGTTTCGGTGGTCATAGCGTTAGGGAAACGCCCGGTAACATTTCGAACCCGGAAGCTAAGCCTTTCAGCGCCGATGGTACTGCAGGGGGGACCCTGTGGGAGAGTAGGACGCCGCCGAACAATCTTTCAAAGGACCCTTGGTCCAGCGTTCAACGCTGGACCAAGGGTCCTTTTTTGTTTTTCCACAGCTTTACGCCGAAGCGCGGCCATGGGTTGGTTGCGCAAGAATGACTAGCGGTACCCCGAAGACAGGAGTCACACCCATGTCCAACTCTCCCGACGATCGTCCGGAGCGCGAGCCTCGGCGCAACGACGGCGGTGACAGGGGCGGCTACCGCGGGGGCCGTGACGACCGTGGTGGCGACCGTGGCGGCGACCGACCCCCGTTCCGTCGTGACGACCGTGGCGGCCGTCCGGCCGGCGGTGGCAGCACCGGCGGCGGTTTCCGTCGCGATGACCGCAGTGGTGGGCGTCCTGCCTCGGGCGGTGTCGGCGGTGGGTTCCGTCGTGACGACCGCAGTGGTGGCGGGGACCGTCCGTCCTACCCGCGTCGTGACGACGACCGTGGTGGCCGTCCGTCTTCCGGTGGTGGCGGTGGGTTCCGTCGTGACGACCGCAGTGGTGGCGGGGACCGTCCGAGCTTCCCGCGTCGTGACGACCGTGGTGGGGACCGTCCTTCCTACCCGCGTCGGGATGACCGTCCCTCCTCCGGTGGTGGCGGCGGTTTCCGTCGCGATGACCGCAGTGGTGGCGGGGACCGTCCGTCCTACCCGCGTCGGGATGACGACCGTGGTGGCCGTCCCTCCTCCGGTGGTGGCGAGCGTCCCAGCTACCCGCGTCGTGACGACCGTGGTGGGGACCGTCCGTCCTACCCGCGTCGTGACGATGACCGTGGTGGCCGTCCGTCTTCCGGTGGTGGCGGCGGTTTCCGCCGTGACGACCGCAGCGGTGGCGGCGACCGTCCCAGCTACCCGCGTCGTGACGACCGTGGTGGTGGCGGCGACCGTCCGTCCTACCCCCGTCGTGACGACGACCGCGGTGGGTTCCGCGGCGGCCGTGACGACCGCAGTGGTGGCGGCGACCGTCCGTCCTACCCGCGTCGTGACGACCGCGGTGGGGACCGTCCCTCGTACCCGCGTCGGGATGACCGTCCCTCCTCCGGTGGTGGCGGCGGTTTCCGTCGTGACGACCGCAGTGGTGGTGGGGACCGTCCTTCCTACCCGCGTCGGGATGACCGTCCCTCCTCCGGTGGTGGCGGCGGTTTCCGTCGCGATGACCGCAGTGGTGGCGGGGACCGTCCGTCCTACCCGCGTCGGGATGACCGCCCCTCCTCCGGTGGCGGCGACCGTCCCAGCTACCCGCGTCGTGACGACCGCAGCGGTGGCGGCGACCGTCCTTCCTACCCCCGTCGTGACGATGACCGTGGTGGCCGTCCCTCCTCCGGTGGTGGCGGCGGTTTCCGTCGCGATGACCGCAGTGGTGGCGGCGACCGTCCGTCCTACCCGCGTCGGGATGACGACCGTGGCGGCCGTCCCTCCTCCGGTGGCGGCGACCGTCCCAGCTACCCGCGTCGTGACGACCGCAGCGGTGGCGGCGACCGTCCTTCCTACCCCCGTCGCGACGACGACCGCGGTGGGTTCCGCGGCGGCCGTGACGACCGCAGTGGTGGTGGCGAGCGTCCCAGCTACCCGCGTCGTGACGACCGCGGTGGCGACCGTCCCTCGTACCCCCGTCGTGACGACGACCGCGGTGGGTTCCGTGGTGGGCGTGACGATCGCGGTGGTGACCGTGGTGGCTACCGTGGTCGCGACGACCGTGGCGGCGACCGTGACTTCCGCTCCGACCGCGACCCGGTCAAGCGGCTCCCGATCGACGACGACGTCACCGGCTTCGAGATCGACTCCGACGTGCGCCAGGAGCTCCTGAGCCTGCCCAAGGGGCTGGCCGAGGAGGTCTCCAAGAACCTGGTCATGGTCGCGCGCCTGATCGACGAGGACCCCGAGCGGGCGTACGCCTACTCGCGCATCGCCCTGCGTCTGGCCTCCCGCGTCGCCGCCGTTCGCGAGGCCGCCGGTTTCGCCGCGTACGCCACGCAGAAGTACAGCGAGGCGCTCGCCGAGTTCCGCGCCGCCAAGCGCATGACCGGCTCCGTCGAGCTGTGGCCCGTCATGGCCGACTGTGAGCGCGGCCTCGGCCGTCCCGAGCGGGCGCTGGCCATGGCCGGCGAGCCCGAGGTGCAGAAGCTGGACAAGGCCGGCCAGGTCGAGATGCGTCTGGTCGCCGCCGGTGCCCGCCGCGACCAGGGGCAGTTGGAAGCCGCCATCGTCACCCTGCAGAGCCCGGAGCTGGCCTCCAGCACCGTCCAGCCCTGGACCGCGCGCCTGCGGTACGCCTATGCCGACGCGCTGCTGGCGGCCGACCGCGAGGACGAGGCGCGCGAGTGGTTCGCCAAGACCCTCGAAGCGGACAAGGACGGGGCCACGGACGCCTCCGACCGTCTCGCGGAGCTCGACGGCGTCGAGTTCGTGGACGCCTCGGCCGAGGACGCCGATGTCGATGTCGATGTCGACGACGAGGATGATGACGACGACGATGCCGAGGTCGCCGCGGCCGAGCGTGCCTCCGACGTCGCCGAGTACTACGACGAGGACGACGAGGAGTACGAGCCGCAGGAGCGGCCCGTGGCCTCCGTCCGCGCCGACGAGGAGTCCGACGACCGTGATGAGGAGTCCGACGACCGTGACGACGAGTTCGACGTCACCGACGAGGACGCCGTCACCGACGAGGGCGACGAGCAGGAGCCGGACCGCGACAAGGTCTGAGGTCTGACGTGAGAAGGGCGGTACCCCAGCCGGGGTACCGCCCTTCCGCGTATCCGGGGTCCGAAGGCGCGTGTCAGGCCAGGCCGCGCAGGACCAGCCCCGTCGCCGGCTTCGGGCCGAAGGAGGTCGACTTGCGGGGCATCGTCACGCCCTGGCGGGCCAGGTCCCGTACGACGTCCTCCCGGACCGGGTGCAGCAGGACCGCGGTGCCGCCGTGGCGTTCCGCCATGGCCACCGTCGACGGGGTGTCGTGTATGTAGGTGATGTGCTCCGGGGTGTCCGGGACGTTCCACACGGCGTCGAGCAGGGTGGCGTGCAGCACGGTCGCGTCCAGCCGGCGCCAGGCCTCCGGGCGGTCGGGGCGGACCGTGCGCTCCAGGAGCGCCTGGTCGGGGTCGGTGACCAGGTGGAAGCGGCCGTCACCGGTGAGCAGGAAGGCGTTGCCGCGCTCCGAGGCGTCCGCCAGTGCCTCCAGGGCGAGCGGGAGCGGCCCCTCGACCGTGCGCACCCGGAAGAGACCGTCGAGCGCCGCGAGGGCGTCGGCGACCGGCAGGCGGCGCAGCATCCGGTGGATGGCGCGGACCTGGAGGGGGTAGCGGACGGTGTCCACCAGGAGGACCAGGCCGAAGTCCCACGGGGACGGCGAGCCGTGCTCCTGCTGGAGGCGCAGATAGGTCGCCCAGCGGTGGTGGCCGTCGGCGATCAGCGCCTGGCGGTGGCCGAGATCGGCGGTGACGGCCGCCAGCTCGTCCGGGTCGGTGATGGCCCACAGGCGGTGCTGGAAGCCGTCCTCGGTCGTCGTCGACAGGAGGGGCGCGCGTCCCGCCGTCCGCTCGACGACGGCCGTCGCCCCCACGCGGGGGTCGTCGCCCCGGTAGGTCAGCAGGAGCGGTTCGAGGTTCGCGGAGGTGGCCCGCATCAGGCCGGCGCGGTCGGTGACGACGTCGGGCATGACGTCCTCGTGCGGGAGGACGATGCCCGCGTCGGCCGTGGACAGGGCGAGCGCGCCGATGATGCCGCGCTGGAGCAGCCCGGCCTTCCGCTGCTCGTACACGTACAGGGCGGGCTCGGGGTCGGCGCTGAGGACGCCCTCGGCGAGCCAGTCGTGGAGGGTGCGCGCGGCCTGTTCGTTGCGGGCGGCCGGGGTACCGGCCTGGGGCAGGATCAGGCGCACGATGTTGTGCGGATCGGCGGACTCGAGGTGATCGACTCCGTCCGGGCGTACGACCACGTCGTACGGGGGTGAGGTGACGGCGGCGAGGCTGCCGACCCGCTCCGGAACGTAGCGCAGGCCGTGGAACGGGATCAGACGAAGCCCGTGGTCAGCGGTGCCAGGTGTGGTCATTGGTGCATGGTAAGACCCGTCTCGCGATGCGGGATGATCGGGGGTGACCGAGGAATCACCCGGATCGAACACATGGGAGCGGACAGGATGACCAGCGTGAGCAGGAACAGTCCCGCGGCGAGCGACCGGAGTCTGCACCAGGCGTACGACACGGCCCTGCTCGACCTCGACGGGGTGGTGTACGCGGGCGGGCAGGCCATCGCGCACGCCGTGGAGTCCCTCGCCGCCGCCCGGGCCGACGGGATGCACCTCGCGTACGTCACCAACAACGCGCTGCGGACGCCGGACGCGGTCGCCGAGCACCTGGGCGAGCTGGGCATCCCCACCGAGGCGGACGAGGTGATCACCTCGGCGCAGGCGGTGGCCCGGCTGATCTCGGAGCAGGTGGAGCCGGGGTCGAAGGTGCTGGTGATCGGCGGCGAGGGGCTGCGGGTCGCCCTGCGCGAACGGGGGCTGGTGCCGGTGGAGTCCTCCGACGAAGAGGGCCTCGCGGCGGTCGTCCAGGGGTACGGGGGCCCGGAGCTGCAGTGGTCGCGGTTCGCCGAGGCGGCGTACGCGGTCAACCGTGGGGTGCCGTGGTTCGCGTCCAACACCGACCTGACGATCCCCGGGGCCCGCGGGATCGGCCCGGGCAACGGGGCGGCGGTGGAGGTCGTACGGATCGCCACGGGTGCCGAGCCGCAGGTGGCGGGCAAGCCGTTGCCCCCGATGCACCGGGAGACCGTGCTGCGGACCGGGGCGAAGCGGCCGCTGGTGGTCGGGGACCGGCTGGACACCGACATCGAGGGCGCGTTCAACGGGGAGGTGGACTCGCTGCTGGTGCTGACCGGGGTGACGGACGCCGCGCAACTGGTGCGGGCCGAGCCCCGGCACCGGCCGACGTACGTGGACCGGGACCTGCGCGGCCTGCTGACCGGGCAGCCGGAGGTCACCGGGGACGACGGCGCGTGGCGCTGCGGCGACTGGGTCTGCGCGGCGGGGGCCGAGGCGCTGGAGCTGCGGACCGTGCGGGAGGCCGGCGGGCCGGAGGGACAGGGCGGGTCCGAGGGACAGAGCGGGTTCGAGGGACAGGGCGGGGCCGGGGAGTCGGACGGGGATCCGATCGACGGGCTGCGGGCGCTGTGCGCGGCGGCCTGGAGCGCGGCCGGGGACGGGTCCTGCACGCTCGACGCGCAGAAGGCGCTGGCCCGTCTGGGCCTCTGAACCGTGAGGGGCGCAGGGTAGGCTAACCTAACCTGCGTGTTGGTCGAGAGTCCCCCAGAACCAGAACCGGGCCGCGCGGCGAGCGGGCAGGCCGCCGTCGCGGCCCGTCCGCGCCACGGAGCCCGCGCCGCCGGCCTGCTGGCCGCCCTCGCGGTGCTGGCGCTGATCGCGGTGCTGAGCATCGCGGTGGGCGCCCGGCAGATGCCCCTCGACGAGGTCTGGCACGGCCTCTTCCACTTCACGGGGACGCCCTCCGACGTGGTGGTGCGGGACCTGAGGGTCCCGCGCACCGTGCTCGGGCTGATGGTCGGGCTGGCGCTGGGCCTGTCGGGCGCGGTGATGCAGGCACTGACCCGCAACCCGCTGGCCGAGCCCGGCATCCTCGGCGTGAACGCCGGCGCCGCGGCCGCCGTGGTCTCCGCGATCAGCTTCTTCGGCGCGAGCTCCCTCGACGAGTTCGTGTGGTGGGCCTTCCTCGGCGCCGCCGCCGTCTCGGTCCTCGTGTACGTACTCGGCGGGAGCCGCAGCGCGACCCCGGTGCGCCTCGCGCTCGCCGGTACGGCGGCCAGTGCGGCCCTCGTCGGTTACATCAACGCCGTACAGCTGATGGACAGCAAGGCGCTGGACAAGCTGCGCTTCTGGACGGTGGGTTCGCTCGCCTCGGCCAACGCGGACACCGTCCGGCAGGTGGCGCCCTTCCTGCTCGTCGGGGCCGTGCTCGCGCTGACCCTGGGCCGGCCGCTCAACGCGATGGCGATGGGTGACGACACGGCCCGGGCGCTCGGGGCCCACCTGACGCGGACCCGGATCGCGGCGATGGCCGCCATCACCCTGCTCTGCGGGGCGGCGACGGCGGCCTGTGGGCCCATCGCGTTCGTCGGCCTGATGATCCCGCACCTCGTACGGGCCTTCACCGGCCCCGACATGCGCTGGGTGCTCACCTACTCGGCCGTCCTGTCACCCGTACTGCTGCTCGGCGCCGACGTCTTCGGCCGGGTGATCACCCGGCCCGCCGAACTCCAGGTCGGCATCGTGACCGCGCTCATCGGCGGCCCCGTCTTCATCTACCTCGTCCGGCGCAAGAGGATGGCCCAGCTGTGACCGCGAAGCTCCCGGCCGACCAGCCCGTCCGGTCGGCCGTGCCCCGTGCGGTGCGGTCGCCCGGCGGGATGTCGCTGCGGGTCGACCGGCGGGCGGTGTCCGTCGCGGTGCTGCTCACCGCCCTGGCCTTCGTTCTGGCGGTCCTGCTCATCGGCACCGGCGACTTCCCCATCGCGCCGTGGGACGTCGTACGGACCGTGCTGGGCGACGGCAGCCCGGCCGACGACTTCATCGTCAACGACCTGCGGATGCCGCGCGTGCTGGTCGCGCTGCTCGTGGGCGCCGCCCTCGGCATGTCCGGGGCCGTCTTCCAGTCGGTGTCCCGCAACCCGCTCGGCTCGCCCGACCTGCTCGGCTTCGGGTACGGCTCGGCGGTCGGCGCGCTCGTCGTCATCATCCTGTTCAACGGCAGCGCCGGCGCGGTGGCCGTCGGCGCCCTGGCCGGCGGCCTGCTGGCGGGCATCGCCGTCTACCTGCTGGCGTACAAGAAGGGCATCCAGGGCTACCGGCTGGTCCTGGTCGGCATCGGCGCCTCCGCCGTGCTCGTCGCCGTCATCCAGTACCTGATCACGAAGGCCCAGCTGGTCGAGGCCAGCCGCGCGCTGGTCTGGCTGACCGGATCGCTGGCCGGCCGGGACTGGGCGCAGGTGTGGCCGCTGCTCGCGGTGTGCGCCGTGCTGTTCCCGGTGATCCTCGGACACGGCCGGGCCCTGCGGATGATGGAGATGGGCGACGACGCCGCGTACGCGCTGGGCGTACCGGTGGAGCGGACCCGGCTGCTGCTGATGCTGGCGGCGATCCTGCTCACCACCGCGGCGAGCGCGGCGGCCGGACCGATCAGCTTCATCGCGCTGGCCGCGCCGCAGCTGGCCCGGCGGCTCACCCGTTCGCCCGGGGGGAACCTGCTGACGGCCGGGTTGATGGGATCCGTGCTGCTGCTGGTGTCCGACTGGGCCTCGCAGCGGGCCTTCGGCGCCGACCAGTTGCCGGTGGGCGTGGTGACCGGGCTGGTCGGCGGCGTCTACCTGCTCTGGCTGCTCGTCACCGAACGCAAGGCGGGACGTATATGACCGCGACATCCAGGAACGTGAGGAGTGGGCAAGTGCAGCGGCTGACCGCGGAGAAGGTGACCCTCGGCTACGACCAGCGGGTCATCGCCGAGAACCTGTCGGTGGAGATCCCCGACCACTCCTTCACGGTGATCGTCGGCCCCAACGCCTGCGGCAAGTCCACGCTGCTGCGCGCCCTGTCGCGGATGCTGAAGCCGTCGGCCGGCCGGGTGCTGCTCGACGGGCAGGCCATCGGGTCGATGCCGGCCAAGAAGGTGGCCAGGACGCTGGGCCTGCTGCCGCAGTCCTCGATCGCGCCGGACGGGATCACCGTGGCCGATCTGGTCGCGCGCGGCCGGTACCCGCACCAGGGGCTGCTGCGGCAGTGGTCGCCCGAGGACGAGCGGATCGTGGTCGAGTCGATGACGTCGACCGGGGTCGCCGAACTCGCCGACCGGGCCGTCGACGAGCTGTCCGGCGGGCAGCGGCAGCGCGTGTGGATCGCGATGGCGCTGGCCCAGCAGACGCCGCTGCTGCTGCTCGACGAGCCGACGACCTTCCTGGACATCCAGCACCAGCTCGACGTGCTGGACCTGTGCGCCGAACTGCACGAGAACCAGGGGCGCACCCTGGTCGCCGTCCTGCACGACCTCAACCACGCCGCCCGCTACGCCACCCACCTGATCGCGATGCGCGCCGGGGAGGTCGTCGCCGAGGGGCCGCCGGCCGAGGTGGTCACCGCCGAGCTGGTGGAGCGGGTGTTCGGGCTGAACTGCCAGGTCATCGACGACCCCGCGACGGGGACGCCGCTGGTGATCCCGGCGGCGCGCAAGGCCCGTACGATGGCCCGCGCGGCGGCGACCGCGGTCTAGTGCCGCGCGCCGGGCGTCCAGGGGCCCGGATCAACGAGGGCCGGGGCGGCCCTCAGAGCAGGCTCTTGAGGCGGATCAGGTCACGGAAGCCGGCCTCCAGCCTGACCCGGCCGGAAGCCCAGGCCCTGGCGAACTTCAGCTCGCCCGCGACCATCGCGACGAGATCGTCGCCGGTCATCGCCAGCCTGATCTCGGCCTTGGTGGCCGGCGGGCCGGGCGTGACCGCGTCCACCCCGATCCGGCCGCCGTCGAGACGGCCGGTGAAGGTCCGGTCCAGGTCCGTGATGTGGCAGCTGAGGGAGCGGTCGAGCGCGGCCGCGCCGCGCACACCGCCGTCGGCGCCCGCGAGGTTGCCGGAGAGTTGGTCGAGTGCTTCGCGGCACTCCTCGATCGTAGCCATCGTGATCACGACCGTACCGCAGAGCCGTACGTGGTCGCGGGGCGCTTCGGGGTAGCGTCGGGGCATGACCGACGAAGAGGCCGGGGCCGAAGGACGGGGCGGGGCGGGCGATCCCGCCGCCGTGCCCGCCGCTCCCGCCGGGCCCGTGGCGCTGGGTGTCGTACGCACGCCCACCGGCCACGCCGGGGTCGACGCCGAACTGGCGCGGCTGGCGGACGCCGACGGCCTCACGGCGGACGGACACGTCGCGGTGTACGAGGATGTGCACCGGGGGCTGCGCGAGGCGCTGACCGCGCTGGACGCACCGCCCGTCCCTGGTCCGTACGAAAACAGGAGCTGAACCGAACGTGGCAGGAGTGGCACGCCGCCGCCTGGACGCCGAACTGGTACGCCGCAGCATGGCCCGCTCGCGCGAGCACGCCGCGCAGCTGATCGCCGCGGGCCGGGTGACCGTGGGCGGGACCACCGCCACCAAGGCCGCGACGCAGGTGGAGACCAGCGCGGCCCTGGTGGTCCTGAAGGACGACGACGACCCCGACTACGTGTCCCGCGGCGGCCACAAGCTGGCCGGGGCGCTGGCGGCCTTCGGGCCGCGGGGGCTGCGGGTCGAGGGCCGCCGGGCGCTGGACGCGGGCGCGTCCACCGGCGGGTTCACCGATGTGCTGCTGCGGGCGGGCGTGGCCCACGTGGTCGCCGTGGACGTGGGGTACGGGCAGCTCGCCTGGTCGCTGCAGAGCGACGACCGGGTCACCGTGAAGGACCGTACGAACGTGCGCGAGCTGACGCTCGAGGAGATCGACGGCGTGCCCGCGGACCTGGTCGTGAGCGACCTCTCCTTCATCTCGATCGGGCTGGTGCTGCCGGCGCTCGTGCGCTGTACGGCCCCGGACGCGGATCTGGTGCTGATGGTCAAGCCGCAGTTCGAGGTGGGCAAGGACCGCCTCGGGAGCGGCGGCGTGGTGCGCAGCGCGGAGCTGCGGGCCGAGGCGGTGCGCGACGTCGCGGCGCGGGCCGGGAAGCTGGGGCTGGGCGTGCTCGGGGTGACCGCGAGTCCGTTGCCCGGTCCCTCGGGCAACGTCGAGTATTTTCTCTGGCTGCGGGCGGGGGCACCGGCCCTCGACCCGGGGGATGTCGACAGGGCAGTGGCGGAGGGGCCTCAGTGACAGATTCATCGGCTTCAGGGGTGGGGCGGACCGTCTTCCTGCTCGCGCACACCGGGCGGCCCGCGGCCATCCGCAGTGCCGAGCTGGTCGTGCAGGGTCTGCTGCGGTGCGGTCTGGGGGTACGGGTACTCCAGGACGAGGCGGTGGACCTGCCGCTGCCGCCCGAGGTGGAGCTCGTGGCCGAGTGCACCCCGCAGGTGCTGGCGGGCTGCGAGCTGCTGATCGTGCTGGGCGGGGACGGGACCCTGCTGCGCGGCGCGGAGTTCGCGCGCGGCTCGGGGGTTCCGATGCTGGGCGTCAACCTGGGCCGGGTGGGGTTCCTCGCCGAGGCCGAGCGCGACGACCTGGACCAGGTGGTGGACCGGGTGGTGACCCGGGAGTACGAGGTCGAGGAGCGGATGACCCTCGACGTGACCGTGCGCACGAACGGCGACGTGGTCCACCAGGACTGGGCGCTGAACGAGGCGGCGGTCCAGAAGGTGTCCCCGGAACGGATGCTGGAGGTGGTCCTGGAGATCGACGGGCGCCCGGTGACCGGTTTCGGGTGTGACGGGATCGTCTGCGCCACCCCGACGGGCTCCACGGCGTACGCCTTCTCCGCGGGCGGGCCGGTGGTCTGGCCCGAGGTGGAGGCGCTGCTGATGGTGCCGATCAGCGCGCACGCGCTGTTCGCGAAGCCGCTGGTGACCTCGCCGGACTCGGTGCTGGCGGTCGAGGTGCAGCCCGGGACCCCGCACGGGGTGCTGTGGTGCGACGGCCGGCGGATGCTGGAGCTGCCGGCCGGGGCGCGGGTGGAGGTGCGGCGGGGAGCGGTGCCCGTACGGCTGGCCCGGCTGCACCACGCGTCGTTCACGGACCGGCTCGTGGCGAAGTTCGCGCTGCCGGTGTCCGGGTGGCGCGGGGCTCCCCACTGAGCCCGTGCCCCTCGCGTAATAGCACGTCCGTTCGTAGAACCCTGGGTGGGTGCGGTCACATGGCACCGGTGAAACCTCGGTATCGTCGTCCCGTGCTTGAGGAGATGCGGATACGGTCGCTCGGAGTCATCGACGACGCGGTGGTCGAGCTGTCGCCCGGATTCACCGCGGTGACCGGCGAGACCGGCGCGGGCAAGACGATGGTCGTCACCAGCCTCGGGCTGCTGCTCGGCGGTCGCGCCGACCCCGCCCTGGTGCGGGTCGGGGCCAAGGCGGCGGTGGTCGAGGGCCGCATCGTCATGAGCCCGGACGCGCCCGCCGCGCTGCGCGCGCAGGAGGCCGGCGCCGAGCTCGACGACGGCGCCCTCCTCATCAGCCGGACCGTGTCCGCCGAGGGGCGCTCGCGCGCCCACGTCGGCGGCCGTTCCGTGCCCGTCGGCCTGCTCGGCGAGCTGGCCGACGACCTGGTCGCCGTCCACGGGCAGACCGACCAGCAGGGGCTGCTGCGCCCGGCCCGCCAGCGGCAGGCGCTCGACCGGTACGCCGGGGACGCCGTCGCCGTACCGCTGGAGAAGTACGCGGCCGCCTACCGGCGGCTGCGCGCCGTGGCCGTCGAACTGGACACCCTCACCACCCGGGCCCGGGAACGCGCCCAGGAGGCGGACCTGCTCCGCTTCGGGCTGGAGGAGATCGCGGGCGTGGAGCCGCTGCCCGGCGAGGACGTCGAACTGGCGGCGGAGGCGGAGCGGCTCGGCCACGCCGAATCCCTCGCGTCGGCGGCCCAGGTGGCCCACGCGGCGCTCGGAGGCAACCCCGAGGACCCCGAGGCCATCGACGCCAACATGCTCGTCGCGGGCGCGCACCGGGCCCTGGAGTCCGTACGCTCCCACGACCCGGCGCTCGGCGTGCTCGCCGAGCGGATCGGAGAGCTGGGCATCCTGCTCGCCGACGTGGCCGGGGAACTGGCCGGCTACGCCGACGACCTGGACGCCGATCCGCTGCGGCTGGCCGCGGTGGAGGAGCGCCGGGCGGCCCTGACCCAGCTGACCCGCAAGTACGGCGACTCGGTGGAATCGGTACTGGAGTGGGCCCAGCAGGGCTCGGCGCGGCTGCTGGAACTCGACGGCGACGACGAGCGGATCGGCGAGCTGACCGCCGAACGCGACGGGCTGCGCTCCGAACTCTCCCAGCTGGCACAGGCGTTGACGGACGCACGGATGGAGGCGGCCACGGACTTCGCCTCCGCGGTGACGGAGGAGCTGGCCTCGCTGGCGATGCCGCACGCGCGGGTCACCATCGACATCCGGCAGGCCGAGGACCCCGAGGGCGTGGAGGTCGGCGGCCGGACCGTGGCCTACGGCCCGTCGGGCGCCGACGAGGTCGAACTGCTGCTGGCCCCGCACCCCGGAGCCCAGCCGAGGCCGATCGCGAAGGGCGCCTCGGGCGGCGAGCTGTCCCGGGTGATGCTGGCGGTCGAGGTCGTGTTCGCCGGCTCCGACCCGGTGCCCACCTATCTCTTCGACGAGGTGGACGCGGGCGTCGGCGGCAAGGCGGCCGTCGAGGTGGGGCGCAGGCTGGCGAAGCTCGCCAAGTCCGCCCAGGTCGTCGTCGTCACGCACCTGCCGCAGGTGGCCGCCTTCGCGGACCGGCAGCTGCTGGTGGAGAAGACCAGCGACGGATCGGTGACGCGCAGCGGCGTCACCGTCCTGGAGGGCGAGGCCCGCATCCGCGAGCTGTCCCGCATGCTGGCCGGCCACGAGGACTCGGCCTCGGCACGGGCGCACGCCGAGGAACTCCTCGCCGCGGCCCGCGCGGACGCCTGAGCGCGTGAGGCCGGGGCCCGGGGCGCGCGACGCGGCCCGGGCCCCTTTTTCACGCCCCCCGGGCAACCGGGGATAGCCCGTGTGGGTGAGGCTGGTGGGCATCCGGCGGTATCTCGTACGGAATACGCACCCGTATGGTCCCGGAACGCGCGTACGGGCTGGCATCCTGGGCGACGTCTCTGACTCCCTCACCCTGGAGCTTCGGCCCGTGAGCAGCTCCCCGGTCTCCTCCCCGGTCCCCGCCCAGCCCTACGGGCGGCCGCCCCTGCGCGCCCTCCACGTACTCGGCGCGAACGCGGGCGCGGGCGCCGCGGGCAGCGGCGCGCACGTCCGCTCGCTCGCGACCGGTCTCGCCGCGCGCGGGGTACGGGTCACGGTGTGCGCCCCCGTCGCCTCCGAGGGCGAGTACGACTTCACCGGCGCGGGAGCGCTGTTCGAGCCCGACGCGCCCTGCGCCCTGCGCGCCGCGTGCGCGGGGGCCGACGTCGTGCACGCCCACGGGGTACGGGCCGGCATGCGGGCGGCGCTGGCCCTGCGCGGGCGCCGGGTGCCGCTGGTGGTGAGCTGGCACGGCGACGGCCCCGCGGCGGGCGGTGCGCCCGGGCGGCTCGGCCGGCTGCTGGAACGGCACGTGGCCCGCGCCGCGGCGGTCGTCCTGGGGGCTTCCTCGAACCAGGTGGACCTGGCCCGGCTGCGCGGGGCGCGGGACGCCCGGCTGGCGCCGGTGGCGGTACCGGCCGGCCCGGAGGGCCCGGAACCGCCGGAACCGGGCAAGGTGCGCGCGGAACTCGGCGCGGTCGGCCGGCCGTTGCTGGTCGCGGTCGGGAGCCTGGTGCCGCACCGGGGGTACTCCGTCCTGCTCGACGCGGCGCGCGCGTGGCGGGCGCTGGAGCCCGTACCCCTGCTCGTGATCGCGGGGGAGGGGCCGCTGCGGGCGGAACTGTCCCGGCGGATCGAGGCCGAGGGCCTGCCCGTACGGCTGCTCGGGCGCCGCCGGGACGCCGTCCAGCTGCTCGCGGCGGCGGACCTGGCGGTGCTGCCGAGCCGGTGGGAGGCGCGGGCGCCGCTGGCGCAGGAGGCGCTGCGGGTCGGGGTGCCGCTGGTGGCCACGGCGGTCGGCGGCCTGCCCGAGCTGGTCGGCGAGGGTGCGGTACTGGTGCCGTACGGGAACCCGGAGGCGCTGGCCGGCGCCGTGTCGGGACTGCTCGGCGACGCCGACCGGCGGGCCGCGCTCGCCGTCGCGGGACGGGCGCAGGCGGCGACGTGGCCGTCGGAGGACGACACCGTCGCGCAGGTCCTGTCGGTCTACGACGAGCTGATGGAACGCGGCCGCTGAGCCCCGTCCCCGCCGGCGGATCCGCGTCCGGCGGGGCTTCAGGAGACGGTGTGGTGGCGGGGCGTCAGGAGACCGTGTGGCGGCGGGCGCGCAGGGCCAGGCTCAGGGACAGGACGGTCTCCGGGTCGTCCAGGTCCGTGCCCAGCAGTTCCGAGATGCGGGCCAGCCGGTTGTACAGCGTCTGCCGGTTCAGGTGCAGTTCACGGGCCGTCTCCGCCTTGCGGCCCGCGTGCGCCAGGTACGTCTCCAGGGTCGGCAGCAGCGGCGGCCGCGACGTCACGTCGTGCGCCCGGAGCGGGCCGATCGCGCGGTCCACGAAGGCCGCCAGGTCGGGGTGTTCGCGCAGCCGCCACAGCAGCAGGTCGATGTCCAGGCGCCGGGCGTCGTACCAGGGCCGGGCCGGCAGTCCGTGGGCCGCCGTGGCGGTCTCCGCCGCGTGACGCAGTCCCGCCGAGGCGGCCGCCCAGCCGCCCGCGACGCCCACGACCACCGCCGGCGGGGCGACGGCGCGGTCCAGGCCCGCCCGCTCCACACCCGCCCGCAGCGCGTGCGCGACCCGGTCGGCCACCGCCGTGCGCTCCGACTCCGCGCGCAGGGAGACCAGCAGCGGGACCCGGCCCTCGACCGGGCGCACGCCCAGCAGCACCGGGACCCCGACGGACGCCAGCTCCTCCAGCACCGCGCGGGCCAGCACCGCCCAGTTCCCGGACGGCCCCAGGTCCGAGGCCAGCCGCATCACCACCGGCAGCAGCGGGCCCGGGCCCGGCTTGAAGCCGAGCACCCGTGCCTGCGCCGGGGCCTCCTCCGCCGGGATGCGGCCCTCGGCCAGGTCCGTCAGGAAGTCGCCGCGGCCGCGCGCCGCCAGCTCGTCCTCCTGCCGGGCCTGCATGAGGACCACCGCCAGGACGCCCGCCGTGCGCTCCGCCGCCATCCGGTGCACGGGGGCCAACGGGGCCGAGACGCCGACCAGGACGACCCGGGCGCGGACCGAGCCCGTGCCGTGCCCGCCGCCCGGGACGTCGATCACCACCGTGTTCGCGGACGCCTCGACCTCGCGCTGCCCGCGCAGGCCCTCCCAGACCTGGAGCGGGTCGGCGCCCGCGTCCCCGGCCGAGCTGCCGGCCGCGTACAACAGCTGGCCGTCGGGGGTCTCCAGGAAGACCGGGTTCGCCGTGAAGTCGGCCAGGATGCGCAGCACCTGCTGGATCCCGCCGCCGCCCAGCAGGGCCTCCGTACAGCGCCGGTGGACCTCCTCGGCCCGCTGGAGGAGGGCGTAGTGGCCGTTCACGATCTCGGTGTGGACCTCCTCCGTGACCGTCACGAAGGGCACCTCCCGGTGCAGCTGGACCAGGGGCAGGCCGGCCGTGCGCGCGGTCTCCACGATGGTCGCGGGCAGCCGGGTGAAGCGCGGGCCCAGCTCGACCACGAGCGCGGCGATCCCCCGGTCCGCGAGACGGCGCACGAAGGCGCGCTGCTCGGCGGGACGGGTACCGAGGCCGAGGCCGGTGGTCAGCAGCAGCTCGCCGCCCTTGAGCAGGGAGGCGATGTTGGGGACCTCGCCGGCGTGCACCCAGCGGACGGTCCGGCCGAGGCGGTCGGCGCAGGCCACCACCTCGGGCAGCCCGCTGCGCAGCCCCGGCAGCTCCAGTGCCCGCTGAACCGTGATCCCGCCCTGGTTGTCCATATCGCGGGACGCTATCAGGGGGTCAGGCGGGCCGGATGTTGTGGTTGAAGCGGAAGACGTTGTCCGGGTCGTACCGCCGTTTCACCGCTCCCAGCCGGCGCAGGTTGTCCTCGCCGAGTCCCGCCGCGACGCGCTCCGCCCCCTCGTCGCCGGTGAAGTTCAGGTAGACGGCGCCGGTGCTCCACGGCCGCACGTCGGCCCGTACGTCCTTCACCCACCTCCGGCACCGCTCGTCGTCCGCGGGGTCCTCCCAGATGCCGAACGGGTGCACCGCCCAGGGCGAGTCCCGGTACGGGACGGGGAACTCCGCCGGGCCGTCGGCGATGGCCCCGCCCAGCGGGAACAGGATGTGCTGGGTGCCCGTCGGAACGGGCATCGAGTGCGCCCGGGCGCAGAACACCTCGACCAGTTCGTCCGGCAGGCCCGTGAGGTACTCGGCGGACCAGTAGTTCCGCATCCCCGGCGGGTCGTCGATCATGCACTGGAGGTCCGCGTACGGGATGGCGGTGACCATCTCCACCTCGTGGGGGAGCGCGAGCAGCGGAGCGGCCAGCTCCCGCATCCGCTCCTCCGGCCCGGCGTACGTGAGCAGGATGCCGCACAGCAGGGTGCCGACCAGGTGCGGCGGTACGAACGGCTCGGGCGGCGCCGTCAGGTAGATGATGCCCCCGCTCGCCTCGACCGGGCCGCCCTCGACGAGGTCCCGGAACAGGCGGGCCGCCTCCGGCCCGCGTTCCGGCGCGTACATGAGCAGGGCCATCGACATGTCGGGCAGGTCGTGCAGGCGCAGGGTCAGGGAGGTCGCGACGCCGAAGTTCCCGCCGCCGCCGTGCAGGGCCCAGAACAGCTCGGGGTTGTCCTCGGAGGTCGCCGTGACGGTCTCCCCGTCGGCGGTGACGAGGTCCACGCCCAGGAGGTTGTCGACGGCCAGGCCGCACTTGCGGTCCAGCCAGCCGGAACCGCCGCCGAGGACGAAGCCGCCGACGCCCGTGGTGGAGGCGCGGCCGCCGGTGGTCGCGAGCGCGTGGGGCTGGCAGGCCCGGTCCAGGTGGCTCATCGTGGCGCCGCCCGCGACGCGGACGGCCCTGGCCGCCGGATGGACCGTCACGTCGCTCATCCGGCGCAGGTCGATCACGAGGGCGCCGTCCCCGCCGGCGTTGCCGGCGACGCTGTGCCCGCCGCCGCGCACCGCGACCTTCAGGTCCAGCTCGCGGGCGAACCGTACGGCGGTGACCACATCGGCCTCGCTCTCGCACTGCGCGATGGCGGCCGGACGGCGGTCGATCATGGCGTTGAAGACGGCCCGGGCCTCGTCGTACCCGGGATCCCCCGGGGCGAACACCGCACCGGCCAGATCCTCGCGGAGCGCGGTCAGCGCCGCGCCCGCCTTCGAGAGGGGAGCCATGGCTGCCCCCTTCCACCGGGGGAGGGCATAGGACCCTTCCAGCGTAGGCGGCCCCGGTGAGCACGGCGCGACGGGGAAGCCCGCGCACGGGGGCCGGGTCCGGACCCGCGCACGGGTCCGGACCGGGCGGGGCGTCAGCCCCCGTACGCCCCGCTCGCGGTCAGCCGCAGGGCCGTGTCGATCAGCGGTACGTGGCTGAAGGCCTGCGGGAAGTTCCCGACCTGCCGCTGCAGCCGCGGGTCCCACTCCTCCGCCAGCAGCCCCAGGTCGTTGCGGAGCGCCAGCAGCCGCTCGAAGAGCCGCCGCGCCTCGTCCACGCGGCCGATCATCGCCAGGTCGTCGGCCATCCAGAACGAGCAGGCGAGGAACGCGCCCTCGTCGCCCTCCAGTCCGTCGACTCCGGCCTCGCCGCCCGACGTCGGGTAGCGCAGGATGAACCCGTCCGGCGTGGACAGCTCGCGCTGGATCGCCTCGATGGTCCCGATGACCCGCTTGTCGTCCGGCGGCAGGAAGCCCATCTGCGGGATCAGCAGCAGGGAGGCGTCGAGCTCCTTCGACCCGTACGACTGGGTGAAGGTGTTGCGCTCCTTGTCGTAGCCCTTCTCGCACACGTCCTGGTGGATCTCGTCGCGCAGCTCGCGCCAGCGCTCCAGCGGGCCGTCGGCGTCACCGCTCTCGATCAGCTTGATCGTGCGGTCCACGGCCACCCAGGCCATCACCTTGGAGTGCACGAAGTGGCGGCGCGGGCCGCGCACCTCCCAGATGCCCTCGTCCGGCTGGTCCCAGTGGGTCTCCAGGTAGCGGATCAGCTTGAGCTGGAGCAGCGAGGCGTAGTCGCTGCGCGCCAGCCCCGTCATGTGCCCCAGGTGCAGGGCCTCGGTGACCTCGCCGTACACGTCCAGCTGGAGCTGGCCGGCGGCCCCGTTGCCGACCCGGACCGGAGTGGAGCCCTCGTAGCCCGGGAGCCAGTCCAGCTCGGTCTCGCCGAGTTCCCGCTCGCCCGCGATCCCGTACATGATCTGCAGGTTCTCCGGGTCCCCGGCCACCGCGCGCAGCAGCCACTCGCGCCAGGCGCGGGCCTCCTCGCGGTAGCCGGTGCGCAGCAGCGAGGACAGGGTGATGGCCGCGTCCCGCAGCCAGGTGTAGCGGTAGTCCCAGTTCCGGACCCCGCCGATCTCCTCCGGCAGGGAGGTGGTCGGCGCGGCGACGATGCCGCCCGTGGGGCCGTAGGTCAGGGCCTTGAGGGTGATCAGCGAGCGGACCACCGCCTCCCGGTAGGGGCCGTGGTACGTGCACTGCTCGACCCACTCGCGCCAGAACTCGGCGGTGGCCTCCAGGGCCTCCCCGGCGTCCGGGGTCTCCGGCGCGCCCTTGTGCGAGGGCTGCCAGCTGATGCTGAACGCCATCCGGTCGCCCGGCGCGACGGTGAAGTCGGAGTACGTCGTCAGGTCCTTGCCGTACGTCTGCGCTTCGGTGTCCAGCCAGACGGAGTCCGGGCCGGCGACGGCCACGGTGCGGCCGTCGACCTTGTGCACCCACGGCACGACCCGTCCGTAGCTGAAGCGCATGCGCAGGGCCGAGCGCATCGGCACGCGGCCGCTGACGCCCTCCACGATGCGGATCAGCTGCGGGGCGTGGTCCTCGCGGGGCGGCATGAAGTCGATCACCCGGACCGTCCCGCGGGGGGTGTCCCACTCCGACTCCAGCACCAGCGAGTCGCCGCGGTACCGGCGGCGCGTGGCGCGGGGGGCGTCCACGCCCGCCGGGAAGGCCGGGCCGATCCGCCAGAAGCCGTGATCCTCGGTGCCGAGAATGCTCGCGAACACGGCGTGGGAGTCGAACCGGGGCAGACACAACCAGTCCACCGCCCCGTCCCGACAGACCAGCGCCGCGGTCTGCATGTCCCCGATCAGTGCGTAATCCTCGATGCGCCCTGACACGTGCATCTCCAGTCGAACGGCCACGTCCGCCCCGAAGGGCGCTTGCATTGCGCGGTGTGCGCGGTCTCCCATGGGTGGGGAACGCCGCGTTGAGCCAATGATTCCGCATATCGGCTCGGGTCGGCCGTCTGACGGTCTGCCCGGCGGCGATGTTCGCAATATCCGAGCAGGATATGACGGCACCCTAGTGATCCACCTAAGCCTGCGAAGAATGTGACACGGCCAAACGGGTGAGCAGGGAGAACTTGACCACGACACCCCCAAAGGCGGACCGCCGGGCGTCGCCGGAGGCGGACCGGTCCGGGCGCTGATAGGCTGGTATCCCGTGGACCGGTGGTCTGCCTGTGCGAATCAGGAACCCCGAAACCGCAGCTTCGGCGCCCCCTGAGACCCTTCCGGATCGACGGAGGCCGGCGCCGGACGCACTTTCACCTCGCGACCACGGGAGCCCCCTCTTGGCGACGCCGCCCGCTGCTTTTCGAAACAGCACAGCCATGACGACCAAGCACATCTTCGTCACCGGGGGTGTCGCTTCCTCCCTCGGCAAGGGCCTGACGGCCTCCAGCCTGGGTGCGCTGCTGAAGGCGCGCGGCCTGCGGGTCACGATGCAGAAGCTCGACCCCTACCTGAACGTCGACCCCGGCACGATGAACCCGTTCCAGCACGGCGAGGTGTTCGTCACCAACGACGGCGCCGAGACCGACCTGGACATCGGCCACTACGAGCGCTTCCTCGACGTCGACCTCGACGGCTCGGCCAACGTCACCACCGGCCAGGTCTACTCGACGGTCATCGCCAAGGAGCGGCGCGGCGAGTACCTCGGTGACACCGTGCAGGTCATCCCGCACATCACCAACGAGATCAAGCACCGCATCCGCCGCATGGCGACCGCGGACGTCGACGTCGTCATCACCGAGGTCGGCGGCACCGTGGGCGACATCGAGTCGCTGCCGTTCCTGGAGACCGTCCGCCAGGTCCGCCACGAGGTCGGCCGCGACAACGTCTTCGTCGTGCACATCTCGCTGCTGCCCTACATCGGTCCCTCGGGCGAGCTGAAGACCAAGCCGACCCAGCACTCGGTCGCGGCCCTGCGCAACATCGGCATCCAGCCCGACGCCATCGTCCTGCGCGCCGACCGTGAGGTCCCCACCTCCATCAAGCGCAAGATCTCCCTGATGTGCGACGTCGACGAGGCCGCCGTCGTCGCCGCGATCGACGCCAAGTCGATCTACGACATCCCCAAGGTCCTGCATACCGAGGGTCTGGACGCCTACGTCGTCCGCAAGCTCGACCTGCCCTTCCGGGACGTCAACTGGACCGTCTGGGAAGACCTGCTGGACCGGGTCCACAACCCCGACCACGAGGTCAAGGTCGCGCTGGTCGGCAAGTACATCGACCTGCCCGACGCCTACCTGTCGGTGACCGAGGCGCTGCGCGCCGGCGGGTTCGCCAACAAGGCCCGGGTCCAGATCAAGTGGGTCGCCTCCGACGACTGCAAGACCCCGGCGGGCGCCGCCGCCCAGCTCGGCGACGTGGACGCGGTCTGCGTGCCCGGCGGCTTCGGCGACCGCGGTGTGAACGGCAAGGTCGGGGCGATCACCTACGCCCGCGAGAACCGGATCCCGCTGCTCGGCCTGTGCCTCGGCCTCCAGTGCGTGGTCATCGAGGCCGCGCGCAACCTGGCCGGCATCGAGGACGCGAACTCCACCGAGTTCGACGCCTCCACCCCGCACCCGGTCATCTCCACCATGGAGGAGCAGCTCGCCTTCGTCGAGGGAGCGGGCGACCTGGGCGGCACCATGCGCCTGGGCATGTACACGGCCAAGCTGGCCGAGGGCTCCGTCGTGCGCGAAGCCTACGGCGACGAGGCGTACGTGGACGAGCGCCACCGCCACCGCTACGAGGTCAACAACGCCTATCGCGGCGAGCTCGAGAAGAAGGCCGGCCTCGTCTTCTCCGGAACCTCCCCGGACAACAAGCTCGTCGAGTACGTCGAGTACCCGCGTGAGGTCCACCCCTACCTGGTGGCCACCCAGGCCCACCCGGAGCTCCGCTCCCGCCCCACGCGCCCCCACCCGCTCTTCGCGGGTCTGGTCAAAGCGGCCGTGGAGCGGCAGCAGTCCGCGAAGTGACAGCCTGACCGCATAACGTAGACAGCCGGGGCACGGCATCGTGCCCCGGCTGTCGCGTTTCTCCGGAAGGTACGGCCATGGCCATGGGCAACGACATCGAGGACACACCGGAGTCGTGGGAGGTCGTCGCCTCGCGCACCCCGTTCCAGGGAGCCAAGACGGCGGTCCGCTCCGACCAGGTGCGGATGCCGGACCGGATGGTGGTCCGCCGCGACTACCAGGCACACCCCGGCTCGGTGTGCGTCCTCGCGCTCGACGAGGACCACCGGGTCCTGGTACTGAAGCAGTTCCGCCACCCCGTGCGGCACCGGCTGTGGGAGCTGCCCGCGGGGCTGCTGGACGTGGTGGGGGAGAACCCGCTGCACGCGGCGCGGCGCGAGCTGTACGAGGAGGCCCACGTCAAGGCCGAGCAGTGGCACGTGCTGGCCGACTTCTTCTCCTCGCCGGGCGGCTCGGACGAGGCGGTACGCATCTTCCTGGCGCGGAACCTCGCGGAGGCCGAGGGAGAGCGCTTCGAGGTCTCCGACGAGGAGGCCGACATGGAGGTCGCGCGGGTCCCGCTCGCGGACCTGGTGGCCGGCGTGCTGGCCGGACGGCTCGGGAACCCGGGGCTGGTGACGGGCGTGCTGGCCGTGACCGCCGCCCTGGCGGGTGAGGGCCTGGACGCGCTGCGCCCGGCCCTCGCCCCGTGGCCCGCCCGCCCGTACGAGGCGTAGGACGCGCCGTACGGGGCTCCGGCCGGTCGGTCGGGGCCCCGTACGGCCCGCGGGCGGGCGGTACGGCCCAGTGGTGTGACCATCCGCTGATCCGATTGGGGGATTTGTCCGCCGCGCTCCACCCTTGTCGTCGCTCTGCGTGAACTACGCTCGCAATCCGAAGGCAGCGAGAGGAGCGGATCCGTGACGGATTTCGTCGGGCGGCGGCGTGAGCTCAAGGAGCTGCGCGAGGACATCGCACGGACCGGGCTCGACACCCTCTCGGGCCGGAAGGCCAAGGCTCCCCGGGCGCGGGTGCTGCTCGTCGCCGGTCGGCCCGGCTCCGGGCGGACGGCCCTCGCCGAGGCTTTCGTGCGCGAGATCGCCGGGCAGTATCCCGACGGAGTGCTCCGGACCCGGCTGACCGCGCCCGGAGGGGAGACCGTTCCCACCGAGCGCGCCGTCAGGGACCTCCTGGAGGGGCTGGGGCACACCGCCCCGGCCGGAGCGGGCGAGGACGACCTGAGCTCCGCCCTGCGGACCGCGCTCGCCGGGCGCCGGGCGATCGTCCTGGTCGACGACGCGGCCGACCCCAACCAGGTCGACGCCCTGCTGCCGGACACCCCGGAATGCCTGGTCGTGGTCACCGCCGAAGGCCCCCTCACGGGCATCCCCGACGTGCGGCCGTGCACCCTCGGCGGACTCGACACCCCCTCCGCCGTGACCATGCTCGCCCAGCGCATCGGCGACATCCGGGTCACGGTCGACCCCCGTGCGGCCGAGGCCCTCGCCGAGGAGTGCGGGGGACAGCCGGCCGCGCTCCGCCTCGTCGGCGGCTGGCTCGCCGCCCACCCCAAGGCCTCCGTCGTCGACGTGTCCAAGCAGCTGCACGACATGCCGCCCAGCACCGGCGGCCCGCTCGCCCGCGGCTTCCGGCTCGTCTACGAGTCCCTGCCGCAGCCCGCCCAGCGGACGCTGCGGCTGCTGCCGCTCGCCCCGGCCGGGGTGGTCGACTCGCACACCGCCTCCGCCCTCGCCGGGTGCTCGGTGGCCGCCGCCCAGTCCACCCTGGACGACTTCGCCGGGCTGGGCCTGCTGCACTCCTCCCGCGACGGGCTGTTCCTGGTGCCCGGCTGCCTCGCCCCGCTGCTCCAGGCCCTGCTGGAGGCCAAGGAGCGGCCCGCCGAGGTCGAGCTGGCCAAGGCCCGGATGCTGGAGCGCACCGTACGGCTGCTGCACTCCTGCCGCGCCATGGCCCAGACGGACGAGGACGGCCCCGTCGGCGGTCCGGAGAAGCTGGACGGACTGCCGCGCGCCCTGCGGTTCCCCGACCGCCGGGCCGCGGCGACCTGGCTGGACACCCGGCTGCCCGCCCTGTCGGCGGCCGCCACGGTGGCCGTGGCCGACGGCGGGCTGGACACCCTGGCCCGCCGGCTGGTCTCCGGGCTGGTACATGCCCTCGTGGACCACCGGGGCACCGCCGAGGCCGCCCCCGAGCTGTACGGGCTGCACCGGCTGGTCCTGGACGTCGCCGAGCGCCGCGAACTGCACCGCGAGCAGGCCGCCGCCCTGCTGAACCTGGCCGATCTGGACGCCGAGACCGGCCGGACCCAGGAGGCCCTGGAGCGCTACCGGGCCGCGCTGGCCGCCGGAAAGGCGGCGAACGACCCGTACGCGACCGGCCGCGCGATGGAATCCGTAGGCGGCGCGTACCAGGAGCTCACGGACTGGCACCGGGCCGCCGACTGGTTCGGCCGGGCGCTGTCCCAGGCCCTCACCCGGGGGGAGCGCGCGGACGAGGCCCGGCTGTACGGGCGGCTCGGCAACGTCCACACCTACGCGGGCCGCTACGGGGACGCCCTGCGCAGCTGGCGGGCCGCCGCCGCGGGCTACCGGAAGCTGGCCGATCTCCCGGGCCAGGCCAAGGCGTTGAGCGAGATGGCGCGGGTCCAGGAGTACGCGGGGCGGCCCGAGGAGTCCCTGCACACCTGCCGGGAGGCGGTGGAGCTGGCGCGCAGGGCCGGGGACCAGCGACTTCAGGCCGCGCTCCAGGTCCGGCTGGCCGACACGCTGGACCGCCTCGGCGACCCCGCCGCCGCCAGGCTGCACCGGTCCGCAGCCGACAGATTGCTGGGAGATGACCCCGCAGCCTGCGAAATCCGTAGTGCTTCCGACTAAGATTATTCGTTTGCAAGGCTAGACAGCGACTCATCCTTCATTAGACTGGCTCCACCACGTCATCCTGTGGTGCATCCCGTTGCGCGTTCTTGTGGGCGGGTATGTATGGAAGTGACCCGAAAAATCCCCTGAGCCAAGGACCGTGATCGACGATGAAGGTCGGCATCCCCCGCGAGGTCAAGAACAACGAGTTCCGGGTCGCCATCACGCCCGCCGGCGTGCATGAGCTGGCCCGTAACGGCCACCAGGTCTTCGTCGAGCAGAACGCCGGTGTGGGTTCCTCGATCACGGACGCCGAGTACGTCGCGGCCGGCGCCGAGATCCTCGGCACCGCCGACGAGGTCTGGGCCACCGCCGACCTGCTGCTGAAGGTCAAGGAGCCCATCGCCGAGGAGTACCACCGCCTCCGCAAGGACCAGACCCTCTTCACGTACCTGCACCTGGCGGCCTCCCGCGAGTGCACGGACGCCCTGCTGGAGTCCGGCACCACCGCCATCGCCTACGAGACGGTCGAGCTCGCCAGCCGCGCGCTCCCGCTGCTCGCCCCGATGTCCGAGGTCGCGGGCCGCCTGGCCCCCCAGGTCGGCGCGTACCACCTGATGCGCTCGGCCGGCGGCCGCGGCGTCCTCCCGGGCGGCGTCCCCGGCACCTCGGCCGGCGAGGCCGTGGTCATCGGCGGCGGTGTCTCCGGCTGGAACGCGGCGCAGATCGCCATCGGCATGGGCTTCCACGTGACCCTGCTGGACCGCGACATCAACAAGCTCCGCGAGGCCGACAAGATCTTCGGCACGAAGATCCAGACGATCGTCTCCAACGCCTACGAGCTCGAGAGGGCCGTCCTCGCGGCCGACCTCGTCATCGGCGCGGTGCTCATCCCGGGTGCGAAGGCCCCGAAGCTGGTCACCAACGAGCTGGTCTCCCGGATGAAGCCCGGAAGTGTCCTTGTCGACATCGCGATCGACCAGGGAGGCTGCTTCGAGGACTCCCGTCCGACCACCCACGCCGAGCCGACCTTCCAGGTCCACAACTCGGTCTTCTACTGCGTCGCCAACATGCCGGGCGCGGTTCCGAACACCTCCACCTACGCCCTGACGAACGCCACGCTGCCCTACATCGTGCAGCTCGCGAACCTCGGCTGGGCCGAGGCGCTGCGCCGCGACCCGGCGCTCGGTCTGGGCCTCAACACCCATGACGGCCAGGTCGTTTACGGTCCGGTCGCCGACGCGCACGGCCTCCCGGTCCTCGAGCTGAGCGCGCTGCTCGGCTGAGTCGTCAACGACTGACGTCAATCTCACGTACCCGGCCGGACCTTGCTCGCGAGGTCCGGCCGGAGGCGTTCGCGGCGTGCCCCGGGACCCCGCTCAACTCGCCTCGAACGTAACCCTTTAACCCTTTCGCGCACTCGCGAAACTTCGCGGCGACAGCTCGGACGCCCTTGACAGAGAGGTGTTCGGTTGCCGACACATCGTGCCGGGTCCGACGGATTGTGTTGCCGCTGGGCGGTGACACGCCATAGAGTCGCCAACCGTCGGCATGGTGCAACGCTGACCTATCGATAAGTGTCCTGGTCACGTCCGAGGAGGTAAGACGACTTGTGAATGAGTCGACATTTGCTCCTGGGGGTGGTCGCGCAGGGACGCCGGAGCGGGGCCAAGGCCCCGCCGGGCTCGAGGCTGTCGGCTCCGTCGCAGTCCGCACCTTCGCAAACCACCAGCACATGCAGACGCCCCGAAACAGCATGGACGGCCTAGACGTGAACTCCAGGGCCGGCGACCCGAGCGGCGACAAGCCCGTGGGTTTCGCCGACTACGAAAACGTGCCCGAGGGGCACTTCTACGACCCCGACGCGGAGTACGAACCGGACCCCGAGTACGCGGCCACCCTCGCCCCCGACGCTGCCCGCCAGCGCCGTGAGCGGATCGGCCCGACCGGACGCCCGCTCCCGTACTTCCCGATCCCGGGTCCGCTGACCGACCACGGTCCGGCGAAGATCATCGCGATGTGCAACCAGAAGGGCGGCGTGGGCAAGACCACGTCGACCATCAACCTGGGTGCCGCGCTCGCCGAGTACGGGCGCCGCGTGCTGCTCGTCGACTTCGACCCGCAGGGCGCGCTGTCCGTGGGCCTCGGCGTGAACCCGATGGAACTCGACCTGACGGTCTACAACCTGCTCATGGAGCGGGGCATGTCGGCCGACGAGGTGCTGCTGAAGACGGCGGTCCCCAACATGGACCTGCTGCCGAGCAACATCGACCTGTCGGCCGCCGAGGTGCAGCTCGTCAGCGAGGTCGCGCGCGAGTCGACCCTGCAGCGGGCCCTGAGGCCCCTGATGGCCGACTACGACTACATCGTGATCGACTGTCAGCCCTCGCTCGGCCTGCTGACCGTGAACGCCCTGACGGCGGCTCACAAGGTCATCGTCCCGCTGGAGTGCGAGTTCTTCGCGCTGCGCGGCGTGGCGCTGCTGACCGAGACCATCGAGAAGGTGCAGGAGCGGCTCAACCCGGAGCTGGAGCTCGACGGCATCCTCGCCACGATGTACGACTCCCGCACGGTGCACAGCCGCGAGGTGCTGGCGCGCGTCGTCGAAGCCTTCGACGACCACGTCTACCACACGGTCATCGGCCGCACGGTGCGCTTCCCGGAGACCACGGTCGCCGGCGAGCCGATCACCACGTACGCCTCCAACTCCGTCGGCGCCGCCGCCTACCGCCAGCTCGCCAGGGAGGTGCTCGCCCGGTGTCCCGCCGAGTGAGTCTGCCCGGAGCCGACGAACTGTTCCGCACGACCGGGGGGATGGCCCTCCAGTCGTCCTCGCCGCGGCGGGGGGCCGAGGAGGCGCCCGGAACGGAGCACGCGACGGCTTCGGCGGAGGGCACGGCGGGGGAGGGGCGCAGCCGGGAGGCCGCGGCCGGAACCGACCCCGTGGTGGGAGCACCCAGGCGGCCGCAGGAAGGTTCTGCCGGCTCCTCGAACGGACCCGCCCAGCCGGGCGGCCGGGGCAAGGGACAGGGCCGGGGCGCCAACCGGCGCCCCAGCGGGCGCGAGCGGCACGACGAGAAGATCACGGTCTACGTCTCCGCCGAAGAGCTCATGGACCTGGAACACGCGCGGCTGGTGCTGCGCGGCGAGCACGGGCTCGCGGTCGACCGTGGCCGTATCGTCCGTGAGGCGGTGGCGGTCGTCCTCGCGGATCTCGAGTCCCGCGGGGACGCGAGCATCCTCGTACGGCGGCTGCGCGGGCGCTGACCCGGTCCTCCGGGCGCGCCCCACCCGCACCCCGCCCCTCCGCACCAGCCTGGACCGCGATGCACCTCCCCGCCGAACCCGGCCAGCCGACCCGCCGCCCTCTGGGGCGCGGTCCCGGAGCCGGGGCGCCCGCGGCGGATCCCGCGGCCGAAGCCGTACGGGAGCCGGCCGCAGCCGAGCCCCTCGCCGAGCCGCCGGCCGGAGCCCCGCCGGACGCGCCCGCCGGGGCTCCGGAAGCTCCCGGGACACCCACCGCGGCCCGTGAACCGGCTCCGGGCGGTCCGGGAGCCCCGGCGGCCCCGGGGGCCGCAGAGGCCGCCACAGAGCCCCCTGAGAGCCGTACGGCGGCCGGCGGCGGGACCGGCGCGACGGGCGACGGCAGGTTCACCCTGCGGCTGGCCAACTTCGAGGGCCCCTTCGACCTGCTGCTCCAGCTGATCTCCCGGCACAAACTGGACGTGACCGAGGTCGCCCTGTCCCGGGTCACCGACGAGTTCATGGCCCACATCCGGGCCATGGGCCCCGACTGGGACCTCGACCAGACCACCGAGTTCCTCGTGGTCGCCGCCACCCTCCTCGATCTGAAGACCGCCCGGCTGCTGCCCGCCGCCGAGGTGGAGGACGAGGGCGATCTCGCCTTGCTGGAGGCCCGCGACCTGCTCTTCGCGCGCCTGCTCCAGTACCGGGCGTACAAGCGGATCGCGGAGATCTTCGAGGCGCGGGCGGAAGCCGAGGGCAGGCGTTACCCGCGCACCGTGGGCCTGGAGCCGCACCACGCCGAACTGCTGCCCGAGGTGGTCATCGGCATCGGCGCGGAGGGCTTCGCCCGCATCGCGGCCCGGGCCATGCAGCCCCGGGCCGAGCCCCAGGTGTACGTGGACCACATTCACGCGCCGCTGGTCAGCGTGCGCGAACAGGCCGGGCTCGTGGTGCGGATCCTGAAGGCCCGCGGCGAGGCCACCTTCCAGGAGCTCACCGAGGACGCCGGGGACACCCTGACCGTGGTCGCACGGTTCCTGGCCCTCCTGGAGCTCTACCGGGAGCGGGCCGTGGTCCTGGACCAGGAGGAGGCCCTGGACACCCTGACCGTGCGCTGGACCGGCGGGGACGGCGACGGCATGCCGACGGTGACCGACGAGTTCGACCGGATCGTGGAGGCGAAGGATTGAGCAGCAGCGACGCGGGCCCGCAGGCCCCGGCGGGCGGTACGGGCGCGCTGGCGGCACTGGAGCTGAAGCCCGCCCTGGAGGCCGTCCTGATGGTGGTGGACGAGCCGGCCACCGAGGCGCACCTCGCCAAGGTGCTGGAGCGCACCCCGGGGGAGGTCGCGCGGGCCCTCGGCGAGCTCGCCGACGAGTACACGGCCGCCGGCAGGGGCTTCGAGCTCCGGCCCGTCGCCGGAGGGTGGCGCTTCTACACCCGCGCGGACTGCGCGGCGGCCGTGGAGGCGTTCGTCCTGGACGGCCAGCAGGTCCGGCTCACCCAGGCGGCCCTGGAGACCCTGGCGGTCGTCGCGTACCGGCAGCCGGTGAGCCGGTCGCGGGTCTCCGCGGTCCGCGGAGTCAACTGCGACGGGGTCATGCGGACCCTCCTCCAGCGGGGTCTGGTGGCCGAGGCGGGGACGGAACCCGAAACAGGTGCGATCCTGTACAGGACGACGAACCACTTTTTGGAGCGGATGGGCCTACGCGGCCTGGACGAGCTCCCGGAACTCGCGCCCTTCCTTCCCGAGGCGGACGCGATCGAAGCCGAGACGCAGGAAGGTGTGCCGTCGTTCGATCTGGAGGCACCGTACGCCCCAGAAATGTGAAGACGACGACAAGACGACGGAACTTTGATGCGAAGCAGCGGCAACGGCAACGGTGGCGGCAACAGGAACAGCGGCGGCGGCAGCGGCGGCGGCGGGCGTGGTAGCGCCCGCGGCGGCGGCAGCGGCTCCTCCGGCGGCGGTGGCTACCGCGGCGGCGGCTCCGGCGGCGGCAGCGGCTCCGGCGGCGGATACCGCGGTGGCTCCAGCGGCGGCGGCTCCGGCTCCGGCGGCGGCTACCGCGGTGGCTCCAGTGGCGGCGGCTCCGGCTCCGGCGGCGGATACCGCGGCGGCTCCTCCGGCTCCTCCGGCGGCGGCTACCGCGGTGCGGGCGGCTCCCAGGACCGCGACCGTGACCAGGCCCCCCAGCGTCCCCGCAACCCGCGCCCCGAGGAGCGCCGGTACGACGTGGGCCGCGAGGGCGAGCGCAACGGCCGCGGCGGGGCGAAGGCCGGCGGCGGCGGCGCCCGCGGCGCGGCCGACGGCCCCCGCGGCGGCTCCGGTGCCCGTGGCGCCGCGGCGCGCGGTGGCGCCAAGGGCGGCCCCAAGATCTCCAAGACCCCCGGCATCGGCGGGGCCGGCGGCCCGCGCCGCGGCCCGGGCAGCCGCAGCGGCCAGTCCCGTCCGCGCGAGCTGGACGCGCGGATCGAGGAGCGCGTGCGCGACCGGTACGCCGACAAGCCGGTCATCAAGACCCCGAAGACCTTCCCGGGCGCCGAGGAGGAGGGCGAGCGACTGCAGAAGGTGCTCGCCCGCGCCGGCATGGGTTCGCGCCGTGCCTGCGAGGAGCTGATCGAGCAGGCCCGCGTCGAGGTCAACGGCGAGATCGTGCTGGAGCAGGGCAAGCGCGTCCTGCCGAAGGACGAGATCAAGGTGGACGGCCTGACCGTCGCCACCCAGTCGTACCTGTTCTTCGCGCTGAACAAGCCGGCCGGCGTCGTCTCCACCATGGAGGACCCGGACGGCCGCCAGTGCCTCGGGGACTACGTCACCAACCGCGAGACGCGCCTCTTCCACGTCGGCCGGCTCGACACCGAGACCGAGGGCATCATCCTGCTCACCAACCACGGTGAGCTGGCCCACCGCCTCACGCACCCGAAGTACGGCGTGAAGAAGACGTACGTCGCCGCCATCACCGGCCCGCTGCCGCGCGAGATCGGCAAGCGCCTGAAGGACGGCATCGAGCTGGAGGACGGGTACGCCCGCGCCGACCACTTCCGCGTCGTCGACCAGGTCGGCAAGAACTACCTGGTCGAGGTGACCCTCCACGAGGGCCGCAAGCACATCGTGCGCCGCATGATGGCTGAGGCCGGGTTCCCGGTCGAGAAGCTCGTGCGCACCTCCTTCGGCCCGATCGAGCTGGGCGACCAGAAGTCCGGCTGGCTGCGCCGCCTGACCAACACCGAGGTCGGCATGCTGATGCGCGAGGTCGGTCTGTAAGGACCGCCCGTCCCCACCGGCTCACGGAGAAGCCCGCAGCGCCCCACGGCGCCGCGGGCTTCTCTCTTGTCCGGGACCCGTCGCTCCTTTATAGTCAGGATGACTATTAAAGGGAGGGGGCCCGGAATGAACTGGACCTTGAGCTGGACCGAGGTGCTCGGCTTCGCCACCGGCGCCCTGTGCGTCTGGCTGGTCGCCCGGCAGCACGTCGCCAACTGGCCGATCGGCATCGCCAACAACATCTTCTTCATCGCGCTCTTCACCCAGGCCGGCCTGTACGCCGACGCCGGGCTGCAGATCGTCTTCATCGCCCTCGCCGCGTACGGCTGGTGGTCCTGGACCCACGGGGGTGGACCGGGAACCGAGGGGGCCCTGCCGGTGCGCCGCACCACGCGCACCGAATGGGTCTGGCTGGCCGCGGCGGGGGCGGTGGGGGTGCTCGGCCTGACCCTGCTGCTCTCACGGGCCACCGACTCGACCGTCCCGTTCTGGGACGCGGCCACGACCGGGCTCTCGCTGGCCGCCACCTACGGCCAGTGCCGCAAGCTCGTCGAGTCCTGGTGGCTGTGGATCGCGGCCGACCTGGTCTACATCCCCCTGTACGCCTACAAGGAGCTGTACCTGACCGCCCTGCTGTACGTCGGCTTCCTCGCCCTGTGCGTGGCCGGCCTGGTCGGCTGGCGGCGCTCGCTGCCCGCGCCCGCCGCCCGTACGGGCCTGGGGGCGACGGCGTGAGGCGTTTCGGGCACGGGCTGGTGCTCGGCAAGTTCTATCCGCCGCACGCCGGCCACCACCACCTGGTGCGCACGGCCCAGGACCGCTGCGAGCGGCTGACCGTACTGGTCTGCGCCGCCTCCGTGGAGTCGGTGCCGCTGGCGGACCGGGTCGCCTGGATGCGCGAGGCGCACCCCGGGGCGGAGGTGGTCGGCGCGGTGGACGACATCCCCGTCGACCTGAACGACCCGGCGGTCTGGGAGGCCCACATGGCCGTCTTCCGCGGCGCGGTGGCCGGTCCCGTGGACGCCGTCTTCACCTCGGAGGGCTACGGCGCCGAACTCGCCCGCCGGTTCGGCGCCGAGGAGGTCTGCGTGGACCCCGGCCGGACGCTGTTCCCGGTGTCGGGAACGGCCGTACGGGCGGACCCGGTGGCCTGCTGGGACTTCCTGGGGCCGGCCGTACGGGCCGCGCTGGTCCGCAGGGTCGTCGTGCTCGGCGCCGAGTCCACCGGGACGACGACGCTGTCCCGGGCCCTGGCCGCGCACTACCGGCGGCGCGGCGGGGTCTGGGCGGGCACCGGCTGGGTCGCGGAGTACGGCCGCCGGTACAGCGAGGAGAAGCTCGCGGCCGCCCGCGCCGCCGCCCCGGACGCCTCCTGGACGGACGTCTCCTTCGCCTCGGAGGAGTTCCCGGTGATCGCCCGGCGCCAGGACGCGGAGGAGGAGCGGGCCGCCCGGCTGGGCTCCCCGGTCCTGATCTGCGACACCGACTCCTTCGCGACCGGGATCTGGCACGAGCGCTACCTCGGCGGCCGCAACGAGGAGGTCGAGAAGACCGCGGCGCTGACCCGCCGGGACCTCTACCTGCTGACCGACCACGCGGACGTGCCCTTCGAGGACGACGGCCTGCGGGACGGGCCGCACCTCAGACCGTGGATGACCGGCCGGTTCCGCGAGGAGCTCGAAGCCACCGGGAAGCGGTTCCTCGTCCTGCGCGGAGACCGGGAGGAGCGGCTGGCGGCGGCCGTCGCCGCGGTGGACGGACTGCTCGCCGAGGGCCGGCACTTCGCCGACCCGCTGCCGGAGGCACGATGAGCGGGGGAGCGCCGCGGGGCTACGACCCGTACGCCTACGAACCGTTCGCGGTGACCGTCGACCTGGCGGTGTTCACCGTACGGGGAGGCCGGATGCACGTGCTGCTGATCCGGCGCGGGCAGGAGCCGTACGCGGGCGCCTGGGCGCTGCCCGGCGGCTTCGTCCTGCCGCGCGAGTCCGCCGAGACGGCCGCCCGCCGGGAGCTGGCCGAGGAGACCGGCCTGCCGGAGGCGGTGGTCGCGGCCCTGCACCTCGAACAGCTGCGCACGTACAGCGAACCGGACCGGGACCCCCGGATGCGGGTGGTCTCGGTCGCCTTCACGGGACTGGTCCCGGACCTGCCGGAACCGGCGGCCGGCGGCGGCGGAGACGCGGCCCACGCCCGCTGGGTGCCGGTGGGGGAGGCCGCCGCACTGGCCTTCGACCACGCGGAGATCCTGGCGGACGCGCGGGAACGGGTCGGCGCGAAGCTGGAGTACACCTGCCTGGCCACCGCCTTCTGCCCGCCCGAGTTCACCCTCGGCGAGCTCCACGCCGTCTACGAGACCGTCTGGGACGCCACCGTCGACCGCCCCAACTTCCGCCGCAAGGTGCTGGCCACCCCCGGGTTCGTGGAGGCCGTGCCCGGCGCCGCCCGGCTCACCGGCGGCCGCGGCAAGCCCGCCGCGCTCTACCGGCCCGGACCGGCCACCACCCTGCACCCGCCCCTGCTCCGCCCCTCGGAAGGACACCCCCGATGACGACGACCACGAAACGAGCGGCGACCGGCGCCCTCCTCGGCCTCGCGCTGGGCGACGCCCTGGGCTTCCCCACCGAGTTCAACGACGTCCCGGCGATCCTCGCCAAGACCGGCCCGTGGCGCGAGATGAAACTGCCCCGCCCGGCGATCGTCACCGACGACACCCAGATGACCCTCGCCCTGGCCCGCGGCATACGGACCGCCGCCGAACGCGGCCGCGTCGGCCCCCTTCGCCTGGCCCGGCCGGTGCGGGAGGAGTTCGTCGACTGGTACCACTCCCCGGAGAACAACCGGGCCCCCGGCCGGACCTGCATGACGGCCTGCCGGCTGCTCGACCACCCCGACCGGGACTGGCGCGACGCCAGCCAGCTCGGCTCCAAGGGCTGCGGCGCGAACATGAGGGTCGCGCCGGTCGGGCTGGTGCCCGGCTGGACCGAGGAGGAGCGGGCCGGCGCGGCCCAGCTCCAGTCGGCCCTGACCCACGGACACCCGACGGCCCTGGCCGCCTCCGACCTGACGGCGCGGGCCGTGTACCTCCTGGCCCGGGGCACCGAGGTGACCGGGCTGGTCGGGCAGCTGCGCTCGTACGCCCTGGAGAACCGCACCCGCTACCACGAGCGCTGGCTCGGCGACCTCTGGATGCGCACCTCCTCCGACGCCTCCGAGACGTCCTTCATCGCCCGGGGCTGGGACGACTGCCTGGGTGTCCTGGACCGCGTGGCGGCGGCCCTGCGGACCCCCTCCCCGGAGACCGACCCCTGCCTGACCACGGGCGACGGCTGGATCGCCGAGGAGGCATTCGCCACGGCCCTGCAGTGCTTCCTGCTCTTCCCGGACGAGCCGCTGACGGTCCTGCGCCGCGCGGCCTGCACGGCCGGCGACTCCGACTCCATCGCCTGCCTGGCCGGCGCCTTCGCGGGCGCCCACCTTGGCGCGGACGCCTGGCCGGGCGAGTGGGAGGGCCGCGTCGAGTACCGCGACGAAATCCTGTCCTTCGGCACCCTCTGGGACGCGTGACCCGGTGATGGACACGACCGGCCTCGACCTGACCCCCGTGGTGGCCGAGCAGCCCGATCCGCTGCTCTTCGCCACCGTGTCGGGCGCCCACCTGTACGGATTCCCCTCCCGGGACTCCGACGTCGACCTGCGCGGCGTCCACGTCCTGCCGCCCCGCGCCCTGTTCGGCCTGCGGGACCCGGAGGAGACCCGCAGCCGCATGTGGGACGACGACGGCGTGGAGATGGACCTCGTCACGCACGACCTGCGCAAGTTCGTCCGCCTGATGCTGAACCGCAACGGCTACGTCCTGGAGCAGCTGCTGTCCCCGCTGGTGGTGCACACGACCCCGGCGCACGAGGAACTGGTGTCCCTGGCCCCCGGGGTGCTCACCTCCCACCACGCCCACCACTACCGGGGTTTCGCCAACACCCAGTGGCGGCTGTTCGAGAAGACGGCGGAACTCAAACCGCTGCTCTACTCCTTCCGGGCCCTGCTCACCGGCATTCACCTGATGCGCTCGGGCGAGGTCCAGGCGCACCTGCCGACCCTGCTCGACGAGGTGCCGGAGGCCCCCGGCTACCCGGTCGCGCTGATCGACGCCAAGGCCGCCGCCGAGCACGGGGGCTACGGGAGCTGCGGCGGCCCGGCGCCGCAGACGCTGCGGCGGGACTTCGAGGCGCTCCACGCGGTGCTGGACGCCGCCCGGGGCGCTTGCGCCCTGCCGGAGCAGCCGACGGCGTACGACGCGCTGGACGAGTTCGTCGTACGCCGACGGGTGGCCGCGCCGGAGGGGTGACGGGCGCAGGGGGTTCGGTGCGCGCGGGTGACGGGCGGGCGCCGGGTTCAGCGGCGCGGTGCGGGCCCGTCGGCGCCGTACGCGGCGGCCGAGGCGCGGCGGGCGCGGAGCAGGAAGTCCGCGACGCGGGCCCGGTCCGGTTCCCCGGGCAGCGGCGTGCCGGCCAGGGCGGACGCGGTCTCCCCGGTGAGGCGGGCCATCCAGGCGTCGACCTCGTCCCAGGTGAGCTCACCGCGGCGGACCGCCAGGAGGCGGTCGCGGTGCGGCCCCGCGTCGATGTTCAGGCGTCCCGTGCGCAGCAGGTCCCGGCAGGACAGGAGCAGGCGCAGCAGGTGCATGGCGTGCTTCCAGCGCGGGGCGCCGTGGACGCGTACGTCCGCGAGGAGCTTGCCGCGCTGGGATTCGGCGTACCGGCTGAAGCTGGTGTGGGCCCGGCGGGAGAGGAAGGCGCCCCGGAGGGCGAGGAGTTCCTCGCCGACCGGGGTGGTCTCCTCCACCAGAGGGGAGTGCAGGCACTCCAGGATGTTCGGGTTGGCGCGCAGCGCGAGCTCGCAGAAGCGCTCCAGCTCCCAGGAGAACTCCTCGTCCCGGGGGCCCTCCACGTGCGTGGGGGGCTTGTCGAAGCGCCAGAACAGCGGCGTCGGGGCGAGGTAGACACCGCGCACGTCGGTGTCGCTCGCCCCGGTCGCCAGTCCGAACGCCCGGGAGCCCATCACACAGCGGTAGACCGTGTGGTCCCGCACCAGCGTCAGATCGTCCATCCGGGTGAGCCTAGTGCCGCGACCCGGCACCCTGTCCGGTCACGGCACCGGACAGGGTGCCGGTCCTAGGCGAGCGAGATGCTGCCGTCCGCCGCCACGGTGATCTTCTTCTCGGACAGCGGGCGGGTGGCCGGGCCCTTGGTGACCGCGCCGTCCGTGTCCTTGAACTTGCTGTCGTGGCAGGGGCAGTCGATGCTGCCGTCCGCCACCTTGTTTACGAGGCAGCCCGAGTGGGTGCAGACCGCCGAGAAGCAGCGGTACTCGCCGGCCGTCGGCTGGGTGATCACCAGCTTCTCGTCCTTCAGCACCTTGCCGCCGCCGACCGGTACGTCCGCCGTCTTGGCGATGGCGTTCGCGGCCCCCGCGGCGGGCGCGGACGGCGCCGCGGAGGGCGTGGTCGCGGTGCCGGGCTCGCTGACGGGCTTCGGCTCGGAGTCGCCGCCGCAGGCGGCGAGCGCGCCTCCCGCCAGGGTGGCCGCGCCTGCCGCCAAGACGGTGCGCCGGGCGGTACGCGTGGGGTCGCTCATGACTGTCTCCTCGCTATGTGGCCGGATGGCGTGCAGCATCCTGGCCTGTGGCGGGCTCCGGGGCGGAGTCCGCCGCGCCGTTTCAGGTACCCGGCTGCCATGGGGCCAGTGAGGCAGGACTGCCGGGAGTGCGTACGACTTCCCACACGCGGATCACGGCCTCCCGGTTCAACGGGCCGTGGACGTGCGGGTAGCGGCCCCCGGGATCACCCTCCCGGCGGATGTCCGCCGTCAGGGCCGCTTCGTCGAGTTCCACCGCGAGCAGGGTCCCCCGTACCCCGCGGTAGTGCGCGTCGGCGATCGCCAGCACGGTCGGGCCGTCCGCCGAACAGTGCACGAAACCTTCGGAGGCGAGCGAGGGCGGTGCGTACGGGAGGCCGGGCGCGGCCGCCCAGTCGGCGAGCGGGACGATGTGGAAGATCATGCCGATCGTTCTACCGGAGCGGGGGCCGGAGCCGTCGCGGAGCGGTGCGCCAAGTGGCGGCGCCGCCCGGTACGGGTGACATTGTCCGTGTCTCGAAGCCGGGTACGCCGCTGTCCGCGCGACCCGGTCCCTCTTCGAAAGGCACGACCATGGCGGGTAACGACCTCGGCTCCCTTCTCGGCGGCCTCCTCGGCGGCAGCGGCAGCGGCAGCGGCGGCCAGGGCGGCGGCGGTGGCGGCAACATCCTCGGATCGCTGCTCGGCGCCCTCCTCGGCGGCGGCGGCGCGGCGGGAGCGGCGGGTGCCCAGGCTGGCGGCGGCAACAACCCGCTGGGCGGTCTGATGGACATGCTGACCAAGTCGGGACTGGCCGACCAGGCCCAGTCCTGGGTCGGCACCGGCGAGAACAAGGCGGTCAGCGGCGCCCAGATCGCCGAGGCACTGCCCGACGAGACCCTCCAGAAGGTCGCCGAGCAGGCGGGCGTCACCCCGGAGAAGGCCGCCGACGAGATCGCCAAGTCGCTGCCCCAGGCCGTCGACAAGCTGACCCCGGACGGACAGGTGCCCTCGGGCTCGCTGGAGGACATCATCCGGCAGCAGAAGCTCTGAGCGGCGCCGACAGCGCCGTCCGCGAGGGCCCGGCCGCCGTCCCGAGGGACGGCCCGCCGGGCCCTCGCACGGCGGGCGGTGGCTACCCTGGCCGGGCAGTGCCCCCGCCGTGCCGTACGCAACCCTGGAGCGCCCCGTGAGAACCGCCGTCGTCATCGGAACCGGACTGATCGGCACCTCGGCGGCGCTCGCCCTGACCGCCCGCGGGATCACCGTCCACCTCGTCGACCACGATCCGGCCCAGGCCCGCACCGCGGCCGCGCTCGGCGCCGGCACCGACGAGCCCCTCGAGGGCCAGGTGGACCTCGCCGTTGTCGCGGTGCCGCCGGCCCACGTCGCCGCGACCCTGGCGGACGTGATCGGACGCGGGGTCGCGCGCGCGTACGTGGACGTGGCCAGCGTCAAGGGCGGGCCGCGCCGGGAGCTGGCCGGGCTGGGCGTGGACGTGAGCGCGTACATCGGCACCCACCCGATGGCCGGCAAGGAGCGCTCCGGGCCCCTCGCCGCGACGGCGGACCTCTTCGAGGGGCGCCCGTGGGTGCTCACCCCGACCCGGGACACCGACCACGAGGTGCTCAACCTGGCCCTGGAGCTGGTGGCGCTGTGCCGGGCCGTGCCGGTGGTGATGGACGCGGACGCGCACGACCGGGCGGTGGCCCTGGTCTCGCACACCCCGCAGCTGGTGTCGAGCATGGTCGCGGCCCGCCTGGAGGACGCCGACGAGACGGCCGTACGGCTCTGCGGGCAGGGGATCCGGGACGTGACGCGGATCGCGGCCTCCGATCCGCGGATGTGGCTGGAGATCCTCTCCGCGAACCCGGGACCGGTCGCCGACGTCCTCTCCGGGATCGCCGACGACCTCGCGGAGACCGTGGAGGCCCTGCGGGGCCTGCAGTCGGCCGACGAGGAGAAGCGGCGCGGCGGGGCCGCGGGCATCGAGGACGTGCTGCGGCGCGGGAACGCCGGCCGGGTACGGGTGCCGGGCAAGCACGGCGCGGCGCCCACGGTGTACGAGACCGTGGCCGTCCTGATCAGCGACCAGCCGGGCGAGCTGGCCCGCATCTTCGCCGACGCCGGGCGGGCGGGGGTCAACATCGAGGACGTCCGCATCGAGCACGCGACGGGCCAGCAGGCCGGCCTCGTCCAGCTGATGGTGGAGCCGCGGGCGGTGGCCGGGCTGACGGCCGAGCTGCGGGACCGCGGCTGGGCCCTGCGCCAGCAGTAGGCGGGCCGGGCCGCGGCCGCCCACATACGGTCCACCGGCCCGCACCACCGGCCCGCGGCCGCCCGGAAGGGCCGCCGGGAGGGCCGGGATCCGCCGGGCGGGGACGGGGGGTGCCGGGGCCCGGTAACCTGGGGAGGGGCGCTTTTGGCGCGCCCGGACAGCACCAGCAACCAGGAAGGTGCCCGCACCGTGGAAACCGTAGCTCCGTCCGCCGTGATCGTCGCCATCGACGGTCCCTCCGGCACGGGCAAGTCCAGCACCTCCAAGGCCGTGGCCGCCAAGCTCGGGCTGCGCTACCTGGACACCGGCGCCCAGTACCGGGCCATCACCTGGTGGATGATCACCAACGGCGTCGACACCGACGACCCGCAGGCCATCGCGGTCGCCGCGGGCAAGCCCTCGATCGTCTCGGGCACCGACCCGCACGCCCCCACGATCACCGTGGACGGCCTGGACGCCGCCGGTCCCATCCGCACGAAGGAGGTCACCTCCAAGGTCAGCGCCGTCAGCGCCGTCCCCGAGGTGCGCACCCTGATCACCGCGCTCCAGCGCTCCATCGCCGCCGCGGCGGCGACGGGGATCGTCGTCGAAGGCCGGGACATCGGCACCACCGTCCTGCCCGACGCCGACCTCAAGATCTTCCTGACCGCCTCCGCCGAGGCGCGCGCCGCGCGCCGCAGCGGCGAGCTCCGCGGCAAGGAGGCCGCGGACCTCGCGGCCACCAAGGAAGCGCTGATCAAGCGCGACGCCGCCGACTCCGGCCGCAAGACCTCTCCGCTGGCCAAGGCCGACGACGCCGTCGAGGTGGACACCACCGACCTCACGCTCGACCAGGTCATCGAATGCGTCGTCACGCTGGTGGCGGAGCGGCAGCACCGGTACACCGCCGCGCACGCCGGGAACGGGCGGTCAGCAAGTGAGTGAAGCGCCCTCCCTGAAGGGTGCGGCGGTCGGCAGGCGCATCGGCATCGGGCTCATGTACGGGTTGTGGAAGCCGCGCGTGCTGGGAGCCTGGAAGGTGCCTGTCTCGGGCCCCGTCATCCTCGCCGTGAACCACTCCCACAACATCGACGGCCCGATGGTGATGGGCACCGCGCCGCGGCCGCTGCACTTCCTGATCAAGAAGGAGGCCTACGTCGGCCCCCTCGGCCCCTTCCTCCACGGGATCGGGCAGGTCAGGGTCGACCGCGGCGGAGCCGACCGCACCGCGATAGGGCGGGCCCTCGGCGTGCTCGACCAGGGCGGAGCACTGGGGATCTTCCCCGAGGGCTCCCGGGGCGAGGGCGACTTCGCCTCGCTGCGCGCGGGACTCGCGTACTTCGCGGTCCGCAGCGGCGCCCCCGTCGTGCCGGTGGCCGTCCTCGGCAGCGGCGACACCCCGGGACGCCTCGTCAAGGGGCTCCCGGCCCTCAAGAGCCGGGTCGACGTCGTCTTCGGCTCGGCCTTCGACGCGGGGGACGGCAGTGGCCGCCGGACCCGGGGCGCGCTGGACGAGGCCACCGTACGCATCCAGGACCGGCTGACCGCCCACCTGGCCGATGCCAAGCGCCTCACCGGGCGCTGAGCGAGACTTGACCCAGTAGTGGAACCGCGCTGCGCGGGTGCCACCGATCACCACGAACGACGAGGAACGGACTTCATGAACGACCAGCAAGACCAAGGAGCACTTGGCGACGCCGAGTACGCGGAGTTCATGGAGCTCGCCGCGGAAGAGGGCTTCGACGCCGAGGACGTCGAAGGCGCGCTCGAGGAGGCGGCTTCCGGCCCCCTCCCCGTCCTCGCCGTCGTGGGCCGGCCCAATGTCGGCAAGTCGACCCTGGTGAACCGGATCATCGGCCGCCGTGAGGCGGTCGTCGAGGACAAGCCCGGCGTCACCCGCGACCGCGTCACGTACGAGGCCGAATGGGCCGGCCGCCGCTTCAAGGTCGTCGACACCGGCGGCTGGGAGCAGGACGTCCTCGGCATCGACGCCTCCGTCGCCGCCCAGGCCGAGTACGCCATCGAAGCCTGCGACGCCGTCGTCTTCGTCGTCGACGCCAAGGTCGGCGCCACCGACACCGACGAGGCCGTCGTGCGGCTGCTGCGCAAGGCCGGCAAGCCCGTCGTGCTGTGCGCCAACAAGGTCGACGGCCAGAGCGGCGAGTCCGACGCGGCCTCCCTGTGGTCGCTGGGCCTCGGCCTGCCGCACCCGGTCTCCTCGCTGCACGGACGCGGTACGGGCGACATGCTCGACGCCGTCCTGGAGGCGCTCCCGGAAGCACCCGCGCAGACCTTCGGCACCCCGGTCGGCGGTCCGCGCCGCATCGCGCTGATCGGCCGTCCGAACGTCGGCAAGTCCTCGCTGCTCAACAAGGTCGCGAAGGAGGACCGTGTCGTCGTCAACGAGATGGCCGGCACCACCCGCGACCCGGTCGACGAGCTGATCCAGCTCGGCGGCGTCACCTGGAAGTTCATCGACACGGCGGGCATCCGCAAGAAGGTGCACCTCCAGCAGGGCGCCGACTACTACGCCTCCCTGCGCACGGCCGCCGCCGTGGAGAAGGCGGAGGTCGCGGTCATCCTGATCGACTCGACCGAGAACATCAGCGTCCAGGACCAGCGCATCATCACCATGGCCGTCGAGGCGGGCCGCGCGATCGTCATCGCCTACAACAAGTGGGACGAGCTCGACGAGGAGCGCCGCTACTACCTCGAGCGCGAGATCGAGACCGAGATGCAGCAGGTCGCCTGGGCGCCCCGGGTGAACGTCTCGGCGCTCACCGGCCGCCACATGGAGAAGCTGGTCCCGGCGATCGAGACCGCCCTCGCGGGCTGGGAGACGCGCGTCCCGACGGGCCGCCTGAACGCCTTCCTCGGCGAGATCGTCGCCGCCCACCCGCACCCGGTCCGCGGCGGCAAGCAGCCCCGCATCCTGTTCGGTACGCAGGCGGGCAGCAAGCCCCCGCGGTTCGTCCTCTTCGCCTCCGGCTTCCTGGAGCACGGCTACCGGCGCTTCGTCGAGCGCCGCCTGCGCGAGGAGTTCGGCTTCGAGGGCACCCCGATCCACATCTCGGTGCGGGTGCGCGAGAAGCGCGGCGCCCAGCACAAGAAGAAGTAGCGGCGCCGCGGAGCGCTGAGTGCCGCCGGGGTCAGTAGCCCCGGCGGGGAGCGGGCGGCAGGGCCGCCGGGATGTGCGTCATCCCGGTCTGGTGTTGCCGCCCGTTCGTGTGAGCGGGGCCGCCGGCGTACGAGTACGCGGGCTGCGGCTGGGGGACGGACGGGGGCTGCCAGGCGTCCGTCTGCTGCCAGGCGGGCCCGCTCCAGCCGCCGTACGAGCTGCCGCCCGTGTACCCGCCCCCGTACGAGAACGCCGTGAAGCCGAGGTCCTCCTCGCCCGTGCGGTCGCCCGGAAGGGCCCGGAAGGAGCGCAGGTACTCGGAGTACAGCGCGTCGTAGATCGGGGTGTGCGAGGCGGCCGGAACGCTGTCCCGGTCCCATACGGGGCGCATCGGGGAGACGGTGCTCGGATGGGACGGGGCGCGGGAGGAGTCGTATGAATGCACGTATCAGCCAACGAAACCGGCGCCCTGCGGATGCGGGGTGAGGGGCGCGAAAACGCAGATCGCCGGGGGTGCGCGGGACGGACCGCGCCCCAAGGACGGCAGCCTCTACGAGGATCCGCAGCCGATGCGTCTGCGTACGTACGAGGACGAGCATCTGATGCTCTGGTACCAGACCATCCCGC
>NZ_JBEOXU010000046.1:0-42717 GCF_040296725.1 Streptomyces sp. NPDC002044 | reverse complement strand
CCGTACGGGAACTCCGCGGACGAGCTGAGCTGGAACAGGCACAGCTGCCCGATCTGCATCCCCGGCCAGAGCTTGATCGGCCGACAAGATCCGAAGGAGACGGCCTAGTTGAGACCCTCGGCGAGGGCCTTCTCGGTGGCGGCGCGGACGGCGGCCTCGGTGTCGCCCGTGAGCGGGAAGCGGGGCGGGCGGGTGGCGCCGCCGGGGCGGCCGGCCAGGTCCATGGAGAGCTTGATGGCCTGGACGAACTCGGTCTTGGAGTCCCAGCGGAGCAGGGAGTGCAGGGACTTGTAGAGCGGCAGCGCGGTGTCGAGGTCGCCGGCGACGGCGGCCCGGTAGAGGGTGGCGCAGGACTGCGGCAGGGCGTTGGGGTAGCCGGCGATCCAGCCGACCGCGCCGGCGAGGGCGAGTTCGAGGAGGACGTCGTCGGCGCCGATCAGCAGGTCCAGGCCGGGGGCGAGCTCGGCGATCTCGTAGGCGCGGCGCACGTCCCCGCTGAACTCCTTGACGGCGACGATCGATCCGTCGGCGTGCAGGCGGGCGAGGAGCGCCGGGGTCAGGTCCACCTTGGTGTCGATGGGGTTGTTGTACGCGACGACGGGCAGTCCGGCCGCGGCCACGTCGGCGTAGTGGGCGCGGACGGCGTCCTCGTCGGCCCGGAAGGCGTTCGGGGGTAGCAGGAGGACGGATCCGGCGCCGGCCTCGGCGGCCTGGTCCGCCCAGCGGCGGGCTTCGGCGCTGCCGTAGGCGGCGACGCCGGGCATGACCCGGCGTCCGTCGCCGGCGGCCTCGACGGCGGTGCGGACGACGCGGGCCCGCTCCTCGTCGGTCAGGGTCTGGTACTCGCCGAGGGAGCCGTTGGGAACCACGCCGTCGCAGCCGTTGGCGATGAGCCAGGCGACGTGTTCGGCGTACGCGTCGTGGTCGACGCTGAGGTCCTCGCGCAGGGGGAGGGCGGTGGCGACCATGATGCCGTGCCAGGGCCGGCTGCGGGTGTCGCTGCGGGGCGCGGGGGTGGGCGCGTGGTTCATGTGGTGACTCCCTAGTGTGGTGTGTGACATTTTACTAGCGCGTACGAGGCGGCCACAAGGGCCGGGACGGTCCGGATCAGTGCCCGGCGGGCGGTGGTGGGACGCCGGGCCCCTCGGCGGGGGGCGGCACGCAGGACGCCGGTCCGGCCGGGCGGAGTTCGGCGAGCCGCCCCAGCGTGACCGGGCAGGACAGCGGGCGCCGGTCCGCGGCCGGCTCCTCCCCGGCGAGCGCGGCGACGGCCGGGCCGCACATCCGGCCCTGGCACCAGCCCATGCCCGCCCGGGTGAGCAGTTTGGCCGTACGGGCGTCCCGTGCGCCGAGGTCCCGGACGGCCTCCCGCACGAGCCCGGCCGGTACCTCCTCGCAGCGGCACACCGGGGTGTCGTCGCGCAGCCAGCCGGTCCAGCCGGCGCCGGGCCGGTGGGCGGCGCCCATGGTGTCGGCGAAGGCGCGCAGCCGGGCACGGCGGCGGGCCAGGGCGGCGGGGACCGGGCGTCCGGCGATCGTGTGGGCGGCGATCTCCCCCTCGGCCAGGGCGAGGTCGGCGCCGCCGGTGCCGCCGGTCTCCCCCGCGGACCAGACGCCGGGCACGGAGGTGTGCTGTCCCGCGTCCACGTCCAGGGCGACGGCGCCGTCGGCGCCGCGGCGGGTGGCGCACCCCAGGCCGGTGGCGAGTTCCAGCTGCGGCACCAGCCCGTGGCCCACCGCGAGCGCGTCGCAGGCGATCCGGCGGCCGGTGCCGGGCAGCGGCCGCCAGTCCCGGTCGAGGCGGGCCACGGTGACCGCCTCGACCCGGTCGGTGCCGTGGGCCTCGATGACGGCGTACCGGGTCAGGAGCCGGACGCGGTGGCGCAGCAGGGCTCCGCCGTACACGGCGCCTTCGGCGAGCTTGCGGGGGTTGCGCAGCAGCGCGCCGGCCCGCCGGGCGTACCCGGTGTACGCGGCGGCCTCCACCACCGCCGGGACCCCGGACCCGGCCGCGGCGAGGGACCCGGCCACGGCGAGCAGCAGCGGCCCGCTCCCGGCGACGACGACGCGCCGGCCCGGCAGGACCAGCCCGGACTTGAGCATGGCCTGCGCCCCGCCGGCCCCGACGACCCCCGGGAGGGTCCAGCCGGGGAAGGGCAGTTGGCGCTCGTAGGCGCCGGTGGCGATGAGGACGGCCCGCGCCCGTACGGCCGCGGCGCGCTCCTCGGGGCCGTGGCCGGCGACGGCGTGCAGGAGCCAGCCGTCGCCGTCCGGGACCACCGTCCAGACGTGGTGCTCCGCGAGGTGGCGGATCCGCCCGGCCGCCGCGTGGTCGCGCAGGGCGGCTTCCCGGGAGGCGAACGCGGCCCAGCCGTGGTGCAGGGCCTCCGGGCGGGCGGCGCCGAGGCCGGGGGCGGGATGGCGGTAGAACTGGCCGCCCGGCCGCTCCCCCGCGTCGAGGAGGGCGACGCGCAGGCCGAGCCCGGCGGCGGTGACGGCGGCGGCCAGCCCGGCGGGACCGGCGCCGACGACGGCGAGGTCGACGGGGACGGACGCGGCGTCGGCGGTGACAGCCGCGGCTGCGGTGACGGCTGCGGTGACGGCAGGCGCTCCGGGCGCTCCGGCGGGCTCAGACGGCGAGGTCGGCATGTCCGGTGCCCTCCTGGGTGGTGACGTCGTCCCCGGGGCGGGCCGGGACGAGGCAGGCACGCTGGTTGGGGCGGCCGTTGACGGTGACGAGGCAGTCGTAGCAGGCCCCGATGCCGCAGAACGCCCCGCGCGGGGCGCCGGTCCCGCGGGTGGTCCGCCAGGCGAGGATGCCGGCGGCCCACAGCACGGCGGCGATGGACTGGCCCGGCTGGGCCGGGAGTTCGCGGCCGTCGAAGCGGACGGTGTGCTCCGCGGCCGGGGCGCCGCCGACCAGTGAGCGGGGGCTGCGCATCAGGGGGTCCTCCTCGGGGGGTGCGGCGGCGCCTGGTCGAAGCGGTCGGGGCGGAACGGCCCCCAGGGGAGCGGGGGTTCGGCGCCCGTCAGGGCGGCTGCGATCAGCGCACCGGTGCCGGGGGCCAGGCCGATGCCGGCGCCCTCGTGGCCGCAGGCGTGCAGCAGGCCGGGGACGCGGGGGTCCGGGCCGATCGCCGGAAGGTGGTCGGGGAGGTAGGGGCGGAAGCCGTGGTAGGCGCGGAGCACGCGGACGTCCGCCAGTACGGGGAACAGGGCGGCCGCCTGGGCGGCGAGGCGGTGCAGTGCCTCGGTGGAGAGGGCGCGGTCGAAGCCGACGCGTTCGCGGGTGGCGCCGATCAGCACCGGGCCCGCCGGGGTGCCCTCGACCACCGCCGAGGACTGCAGGGCCGCCGAGCCGCTGGCCACGTCCGCGATGTAGTCGGCGGCGTAGACCTTGTGCCGGACCACCCGCGGCAGCGGCTCGGTCACCAGGACGAAGCCGCGGCGCGGGAGCACGGGCAGGGCGGCCCCTGCGAGGGCGGCGACGCGCCCGCCCCAGGTGCCGGCGGCGTTGACCACGGCGGGGGCGGCGAGCTCGCGCCGGGAGGTGCGGACGCCCCGTACCGCGCCCGAGGCGTCCCGCAGGACCGCGGTGACCTCCTCGCCGAGGTGGAGCTCCGCGCCGGAGGCGGCCAGCAGGCGCGCGGCGGCCTGGGCGGGCTGGACCTGGGCGTCCTGCGGGTAGTGGAACCCGCCCGCGAGGCCGGGGGCCAGGTGCGGTTCCAGTTCGCGCAGGGCGTCGGCGGCCACGTCGAGGACGGTGACCCCGGCGGCGCGCTGCCCCTCGGCGAAGGCGCGGAGCGCCGTGAGGGCCCTCTCGTCGGGGGCGACGACGAGGCCGCCCTTGGCCTCGTACTCGACGGGGGCGGGGAGCACGGCGGCGAGTTCGCGCCAGAGCCCGGCGGAGAGGAGGGCGAGGCCGAGCTCGGGGCCGGCCTCCTTGTCGGAGACCAGCAGATTGCCCTCGCCGGCGCCGGTGGTGCCGCCCGCCACGGGGCCGCGGTCGACCACGGCCACGGAGAGGCCGGCGCGGGCCGCGTAGTAGGCGCAGGCCGCTCCGACGACGCCGGCGCCGATGACGACGGCGTCCGGGGAGTGTCTCTTGAGCACGGCAGTAATATGTCACATTCTTTAGGGGCTGCCCAGACCGCCCGCCCGGCCCCGCGCCCGGAGGGACACGGGACCGGTCCGGCGCGGAGCAGCCGGTACGGAGCAGCCGCGGAGGATCAGCCGCGGAGGGGGCCCTCACAGCTGTAGGAGGACGAGCCGGCGACCTTGTTGGTCCAGATCTCGACCGGCCCGAAGGAGCAGTTCATGTCGGCGAGGTTGTTGGAGGCCGCGCCCGCCCGGTCGAGGATGAAGTAGTCGACCGTCTCGGACATGTCCTTGAAGTTCTGGTCGTCGCTGCGCCAGTTCTTCAGGTTCGCGCTGATCCGGCCCGTGCAGGTGAAGCGGCGCTTGCCGGGGTCGCCGTTCTCCACGCAGTCCGGGGTGTTGTAGGTCGCCGTGGCGAACGAGGACTTCACGGAGGCGAGCGCCGCGTCGCGCAACTGCCCGTTGGGGGTGAAGGTGGTGTTCGGCACGAAGAGCTGGTCGACCTTGGCGATCTGCGCGGTGAGGAAGCGGTCGTAGTCGCGCTGGAGGTAGGTGTCGGCGCCCGTCCGGTGGCGCCAGGCGTCGTACGCGGCGACGTCGTTGTTGCGCAGGTGGGTGTACATCTCGCGCAGCAGCGAGGGCTTCTCGGCCCACAGGAACTCGAAGAAGGTGCCCGCGTAGCTGTAGAAGCGGAAGCCGTCGCCGTCGTAGGTGGCGTTCAGCAGCTGCTCCACCGTCATCCGCGGGCCGCCGCCGGCCGTGTCGGCGATGATGCTCTTGACCAGCGACTTGCGAACGGCGATGCCGTTGTCGCGGGTGGCGCCGTCGAAGAACTCGGCCGTCCCCTCGTCCATGGCGGTCGTCCGGTCGCTCTCGTACCAGGGGCCCTCGCCGAAGAACCCGGGCACCGCGTACCGGCCGTTCAGGTAGTGCGTGTACTCGTGGCGGAAGAGTTCCTCGAGGGTGAGGGAGGAGTCCTGCGGGACGCGCCGCTGGTAGGTGTAGAAGGTGGCGCCGTTCTCGATGTAGATGCCGCCGTTGTTGGTGTCGTAGCCCGTCAGGATCGGGTGGTAGTTCTCGTAGTCGGCGCGCGAGCCGTACAGCACGATGTTCAGCGTGGTGTTGGGGTCGCCGGCCAGCGGCTGGTCGGTGCCGAGGACGCGGTGGTACTGCGCCTTGACCTGCTTGCTCGCGTAGTAGAGCTGGTCGACGGTGGCCCGGTCCAGGCCGGTGCGGACCTTGATGGCGCCGTTGTCGTAGGTGTAGGTGTACGGGAAGATCTGCCGCTCGATGTCCTCCTTGCAGACCCCGTACGGCTTGCAGACCTGGAAGTAGTTGAGCCAGGAGACGATCTTGGCCCAGGGCTGGCTGCCGTTGCCGAAGGCCGTCCTGACGGGCTCCAGCATGGCGCCCAGGTCGGCGGTGACCTGGTCCCGCAGGGCCGGGATCTCGCCGAAGCGGCCGTACTCGCCGATCGCGTCGCGCACCACCCAGGCGTTGGCGGTGCCCTTGAGGTGGACGTATCCGGCGAAGGCCCTGAAGGCGGCCCGGTAGGCGGGGTCGGCGGCGGCCGCGGACTGGAAGGCGGCGTCCTGGTTGCCCGGGTACACGCCGAGGTAGTTGACGGAGAGCGCGGCCAGCGCGGCGCCCGCCCAGCCGGCGTCGAGGTGGGTGGCCGGGTGGGCCGGGTCCATGGTGGCCAGGACCTTCTTGATCAGGCCCAGCTGGTGCTGGCGAAGGCCCGGGGCGCTGGCGGCGTACAGGGCCTCGCGCAGGGTGTTGGCGTTGCCGCGGGTGACGTCGAAGGTGCGGGCGGCGTTGCCGAAGTCGGCGATGGCCCGGCGCATCGCGTCGACGGTCGGCGCGTCCGTGACGTCGATCTCGCCGCGCGAGTAGTCGTGGTAGGCGACGGCGTGCAGGTAGGTGAACATCTCCTCCAGGTGCGAGGAGTTGGAGCCGTCGTGGGCGGCGGACAGGCTGGATATCCGCCGGGACACGGCCTGAACGTGGGCGTCGGACATGACGGGCGCCAGGCGGGCGTCCCAGGTCCAGATGAGGCCGCGCAGACAGCCGTCGGCGAGGACGGCCCGGTCGCCGAGGAAGTCGGCGAACTGCTCCGGGGTGAGGTTCGTGATCCCGTCGAGGGTGCAGGGGACGGCGACGGCGAGGCCGCTCGTCGTGGGCGCCGCCTGCGCGGTCGCCCTGCGGCTCTTCTCGGTCCGCTCGCTCGCGGCGGGCGCGGCGGTGGCGGCGCCGGGGACCTGGCCGGAGAGGGCCGTCCCGCCCGGGGCCGGGGCGGGCGCCGGGGCGGTGTCCCGGGCGTTGGCGAAGCGGTCGACCTCGTCGAACGGGTTCGCCGCCGCGGCCGCCGGAGCCCCGGAGGAGAAGGTGGCGGGCGCCGCGGTGGCGGGGGCCCCCCGGTCGGCGGCCTGGGTCACGGCCTGGCCGGCGGTGGTGAGGAGGGTGACCGCCACGGCGGCGGAGAGGAGGGACGTGCGCACAGCTCTGTGCTGGAACACCAAGAACTCCTGGTGGGGAGGGGGGTGGGGGACGTGGTGCGGTTGGTGCGTCGCGCATGTCGCACATGTCGCGAATCTCGCGGAGGACGCGAATATCGCGGATGGCGCGGTGGAACTGCCCTGCGTCACACGGCGTTTGACGGGGATTAATGTGCCGCGGTGTGAGCTGTAACATAGTAATGTGAAATTGCACTGACAAGCCCTGTGCGCCCACCAGTTCGCATCTTCTTGAGGGAGCCCCCGTGACCGACACCCCCTCCGGCGCCTCTTCCGCCGCCCCCTCCGGCCCCCGCGACCCCGCCTCCCGGCTCAACACCGGCAGCCACGACCTGCCGGTGTCCCCCGAACTGTCGCGGTTCATGGCGGGCGACTGGGCCGCCTCGTCCCTGCCCGGCTCCGCGCGCGTCGCCGCCCGCGCCGTCACCCCGGCCCGCCGTGCCCGGCTCTCGGCACGCTTCCCGGGCGAGCGGCTGATCGTCCGGGCCGGCGGCCTCACGGTCCGCTCCAACGACTGCGACCACCGCTTCCGCCCGCACAGCGCGTACGCCTGGCTGACCGGCCTCACCGGCGAGGACCAGGTGGGGCACGTCCTGGTCATGGAACCGTCGGGCCCGCACGCCCACGAGGCGGTGCTGTACCTGCGCCCGCGCTCGCCGCGGACCGGCGGGAACGAGGAGTTCTACCGCGACCGCCGCTACGGGGAGTTCTGGGTGGGCCGCCGGGCGGACCTCGCGGAGGCGGAGCGCCTGACCGGCATCCGCTGCGCCCACCTGGACAGCCTGGGGTCACCGGGCGGCCGCGACGCGGCCTGCGACACGGAACTGGCCGTCGCCCTCTCGGAGTTGCGGCTGGTGAAGGACGCCTGGGAGGTCGAGCAGCTCCAACGGGCGGTCGACCACACGACGGCGGGCTTCGAGGACGTCGTACGGGAACTGCCGCGGGCCCTGGCGCACCCGCGCGGGGAGCGGTGGATCGAGGGGGTCTTCGGCCTGCGCGCCCGTGCGGAGGGCAACGGCACGGGCTACGAAACCATCGCGGCCTCCGGCGCCCACGCCTGCGTACTGCACTGGATCCGCAACGACGGCCGGCTCGACCGGGACGAACTGCTGCTCCTGGACGCGGGCGTGGAGACGGACACCCTGTACACGGCCGACATCACCCGCACCCTCCCGCTGTCCGGCCGCTTCTCCTCCGTGCAGCGGCAGGTGTACGAAGTGGTCCTGGCCGCCCAGGAGGCGGGCATGGCGGCGCTGCGGCCGGGCGCGAGCTTCCGCGACTTCCACCGGGCCGGAATGCGGGTCATCGCGGAGGGCCTGGCGCAATGGGGCGTCCTCAAGCACGCCGAGGGCGACCTCCACCGGCGCTACACGCTGTGCAGCAGCGGCCACATGCTCGGCCTGGACGTGCACGACTGCGCGCGGGCACGGGCGGACACCTACCTGGACGGGGTCCTGGAGGAGGGCCAGGTCCTGACGGTGGAGCCGGGGCTGTACCTCCAGCCGGACGACGAGACCCTCCCGCCGGAGCTGCGCGGCATCGGCGTCCGCATCGAGGACGACCTCGTCGTCACGTCGGACGGGGCCCGCCTGATGTCGGGCGCGCTGCCGCGCACGGTGGCGGGCATCGAGGAGTGGATGGGCCGCCTCCTGGACGCCGCCCACTGAACCGGGCCGCTCGGCCGGGCCGGTCCGCCGGGCCCGGCCACTGAACCGGGCCGCCGGGCCGGTGGACGGCCGGGCCGGGCCGCCTGGCTCCCGCGCCCGCCCGCGCCTGCCGCCCACCGCCCCCGCCTGACCGTCCACCGGCCCGCGCCGTCAGGGCAGGACCGCGACCCCGTCGAGTTCGACCAGCGCCTCTTCGTCCCAGAGGCGGACCACGCCGACGAGGGCCATCGCCGGGTAGTCGCGGCCCGCCAGCCGGCGCCACACCCGGCCCAGTTCGGCCGCATGGGTCCGGTACGCCGCCACGTCCGTGGCGTACACCGTCACCCGGGCGAGGTCCGCCGGGGCCCCGCCCGCCGCGGCGAGGGCGGCCAGGAGGTTGGCGAGCGCGCACTCGAACTGTTCCGGCAGGGTCCCGCCCACGACCGTGCCGGAGGTGTCGAGCGCGGTCTGGCCGGCCAGGAACACCAGCCGCGAGCCGGTCGCCGCCACCGCGTGCGAGAAGCCCGTCGGCGGCGACAGCTCGGCCGGGTTGATCCGCTCCAGGCTCATCGCGCGACCGCCCGCGCGAACGGCTCTCCCGACGGGTCCCCGGGCGGGCCGCCTGGCCCGTCTCCCGGCAGCGGCGCCGCCCGGAGGCCGCGGTACAGCTCCTTCGCGATGATCGTGCGCTGCACCTCGCTGGCCCCCTCGTAGATCCGCGGCGCCCGCACCTCCCGGTAGAGGTGTTCCAGCAGGTGGCCCCGGCGCAGGGCGGCCGCCCCGTGCAGCTGCACCGCGTGGTCGACCACGTACTGGGCCGTCTCGGTGGCCAGCAGCTTCGCCATCGCGGCCCGGCGCGGCACGTCCGGGGAGTCCCGGTCGTGGGCGCCGGCCGCCGCGTACACCAGCAGCCGGGCCGCCTCCGTGCGGGTGGCCATCTCCGCCACCCGGTGCGCCACCGCCTGGAGGTCGCCCAGCACCCCGCCGAAGGCGGTCCGGGCCGCCGTGTGCGCGAGTGTCGCGTCGAGGGCGGCCCGGGCCATGCCCACCGCGAACGCCCCGACGCTCGGCCGGAACAGGTTCAGGGTGTCCATCGCGACCCGGAACCCCTGCCCCGGCACGCCGAGCAGGTCCTCGGGGCCGACCGGGACCCCGTCGAAGGCCAGGGAGCCGATGGGGTGCGGGGACAGCATGTCCAGGGCCTCGCCGCCGAGGCCGGGGCGGTCCGCCGGGACCAGGAACGCCGACACCCCCTTCGCGCCCGGCGCCTCACCCGTCCGGGCGAACACCGTGTAGAAGTCCGCCTCCGGGGCGTTCGAGATCCAGCACTTCTCGCCGCGCAGCCGCCAGCCCGCCCCGTCGGGCACCGCCGCCAGCGCCAGCGCCGCCGCGTCCGAACCCGCCCCGGGCTCGCTCAGCGCGAAGGCGGCCACCGCCCGGCCGGCCCGTACGTCAGCCAGCCACCGGTCCCGCTGGGCCGCGCTGCCGGACCGCAGCACCGGGTGGGCGCCGAGCCCTTGCAGGGCCAGCGCCGTCTCGGCCTCCGTACAGCCGTAGGCGAGGGATTCGCGCAGCAGGCACAGGTCCAGCGCGCCCGAGGTGAACACCCGCTCCAGCAGGCCCAGCTCCCCCAGTTCCGCCAGGAGCGGGCGGTTGACCCGTCCCGGCTCCCCCTTCGCGGCCAGCGGCGCGAGCCGCTCGGCCGCCAGGGTGCGCAACCGCGCGCACCACTCCTCCTGGTCCACCCCGAGCGCGAATCCGGTCATTCGAACATCCCCGCATCTATCGCGTCCTGTTGACTGTCGTCACCATCACGATACGCTCCTGGAGCACCTTCCAGCAGTGGCCGGGAGGGCGACCGCACGGCCGGCTCCACCTCACCCCGGACCGTCGCAAGGGGGCGAACCCGCTGTGGACCTCAACCCATCCGCGCACGCCGACACCTTCGCCCGTGACCACCTGCCCCCCGCGGGCAGCTGGCCGCACCTCGTCTTCGAGCTGCCCGAGCTGGTCTATCCGGACCGCCTGAACTGCGCGTCCGAGCTGCTCGACACCACCATCGCCCGGTTCGGCCCCGACCGCCCGGCCTTCCGCAGCGGCTCCGGGGAGGTGTGGACGTACGGCGGGCTGCGCGAGCGCGTGGACCGGCTCGCCCACGTGCTCACGGCCGACCTCGGGGTCATCCCCGGCAACCGGGTGCTCCTGCGCGGCCCCACCGGCCCCTGGCTCGCCGCCTGCTGGCTCGCGGTGGTCAAGGCGGGCGCGGTGGCGGTCACCGTGCTGCCCCAGCAGCGGGCGCAGGAGCTGGCCACGGTCTGCGCGCTGGCCCGGGTGGGGCACGCCCTGTGCCACGCCGACGTCACGGAGGACCTGACCCGGGCCGACGTGCCGGGGCTGCGGATCACCCCGTACGGGGGCGGGGGCCCGGACGACCTGCTGCGCCGCGCCGAGCGGTACGAGGGGGCGCCCTTCGCCGCCGTGGAGACCTCCGCCGACGACGTCGCCCTGATCGCGTTCACCTCCGGCACCACCGGGCGTCCCAAGGGCTGCATGCACTTCCACCGCGACGTGCTCTCGGTGGCCGACACCTTCTCCCGCAGCGTGCTGCGCCCCCGGCCGGACGACGTCTTCGCGGGCAGTCCGCCGCTCGGGTTCACCTTCGGCCTCGGCGGGCTGGTCGTCTTCCCGCTGCGCGCGGGGGCGTGCGCGCTGCTGCTGGAGGAGGCGGGGCCGCGGCACCTGCTGCCCGCGCTCGCCGAGCACCGGGTGACGGTCCTGTTCACCGCGCCGACCGCGTACCGGGCGATGCTGGACGCGCTGGGCCCGTACGACGTGGGCGCGTACGACCTGTCGGCGCTGCGCCGCTGCGTGTCGGCCGGGGAGAACCTGCCCGCCGCGACCTGGCAGGCGTGGCTGGAGCGGACCGGGCTGCGGATCATCAACGGCATCGGGGCGACCGAGCTGCTGCACATCTTCATCTCGGCCGCCGACGAGGACATCCGCCCCGGTACGACCGGCCGGGTGGTACCGGGCTGGCAGGCCCGGGTGGTGGACGGCTCCGGGCGGCCGGTCGCCGACAACGAGCCCGGGCTGCTGGCCGTACGGGGCCCGGTGGGCTGCCGCTACCTCGCCGATCCGCGGCAGGCGGACTACGTCCAGGGCGGCTGGAACCTGACCGGTGACACGTACGTGCGCGACCCGGAGGGCTACTTCCGGTACGTCGCCCGCGCCGACGACATGATCATCTCTTCGGGTTACAACATCGCCGGACCGGAGGTCGAGGAGGCCCTGCTGCGCCACCCGGACGTCGCGGAGGCGGCGGTGGTGGGCCGCCCCGACGAGCGGCGCGGCCAGATCGTGGTGGCGTACGCGGTCGCCCGCCCGGGCGCGGTGCTGTCCGAGGAGGCGCTGCGGACCTTCATGCGGGCCGAGCTGGCCCCGCACAAGTGCCCGCGGGTCTTCGTCTTCCCGCCCGCGCTGCCCCGTACGGCGACGGGCAAGCTGCAACGCTTCCGGCTGCGCGATCTAGAGTGAACCCGTGGTCGAGCAGCACACCCCGCGATCCCTGATCGTCACGTTCTACGGTGCCTACGGGCGGTCCTTCGAGGGCCCGGTCCCGGTGTCCGCGCTGATCCGCCTGCTGGGCGCGGCCGGCGTGGACGCCCCGTCGGTCCGCTCGTCGGTGTCCCGGCTGAAGCGGCGGGGCCTCCTGCTGCCCGCGCGCGCCGCGGACGGCTCGGCGGCGTACGAGCTGTCCGCGGAGGCGCGGCAGCTCCTGGACGACGGCGACCGGCGGATCTACGGCAGCCCGGCGCCCTCCGACGCATGGCTGGTGGCGGTCTTCTCCGTGCCGGAGCAGGAGCGGCACAAAAGGCACCTGCTCCGCTCGCGGCTGGCCCGGCTCGGCTTCGGGACGGTGGCGCCGGGGGTGTGGATCGCTCCCGCCGGGCTCGCGGAGGAGACGGGCCACACCCTGGACCGGCTGGGCCTGACCCCGTACGTGGAGCTGTTCCGCGGCACGCACCTCGGCTTCGCGCCGACCGCCGAGGCGGTGGCCCGCTGGTGGGACCTGGCGGGCCTGGCCAAGCAGCACGAGGAGTTCCTCGACCTGCACGAGCCGGCCCTCCGGGCCCTCCAGTCGGGCCCGGAACCGACCCCGGAGGAGGCGTACCGCGGCTACCTCCTCGCCCTGGACACCTGGCGCCACCTCCCGTACGCCGACCCCGGTCTCCCCCGCGCGCTGCTCCCGGCGGACTGGCCGGGCGACCGGGCCGCGGCCGTCTTCGCGGAGCTGCACGCGCGGCTGCGGGACTCCGGCGGGCGGTTCGCCCGGCCGTGAGGGGCGGGCCCGGCGGCGGGGACGGCGGGGACAGCGGCGGAAAAGTCCGGTGCGCGCACCGTGCCCTGCGGGTGACGATGGTTCATGACCTGGACCTTCACCTCTGACCTGACGGCCTATCTGACCGCGGCGGGCCCCGCCCTGACCGCGCGTCCCGTGCCGAACTCCCTGCTCCTGACGACCGCCGACGCGCTGGAGCGGCGCGGGCCGCACGCCTACGGCCGCGCCGACCCGCTCTTCGGCTGGTGGACCGGCGCCGACGGAACCGTCGCCGCGGGCCTGCTGTGCACCCCGCCGTACCCGCTGCTGCTCGGGGCGCTGCCGGCCGAGGCGGTGCGGGCGCTGGCGCGGGCCCTCGCCACCGAGCCGCTGCTCGCGGGGATCAGCGGGTTCAACGCCCGCCGGCCCGACGCGGACGCGCTCGCCGACGCCTGGGGGCGGGCCGCCCGCGTCGCCGAGGAGAACCGCCTCTACCGGCTGGCCGGGCTGGTCGCCCCCGATCCCGCCCCGACCGGACGGGCCCGGCCCGCCGAGGAGGCCGATCTGCCGCTGCTGCTGGAGTGGACCGCCGCGTTCAACCGGGAGGTGGGGTCCCCGGGCGTCCCCTCCGAGGCCGGCCTGCGCGACCGGATCGCGTACGGCGGCATCCTGCTCTGGGAGCGCGCGGGCGCCCCGGTCGCACTGGCCTCGTTCTCCCGCCCGATCGGCGGGAGCTCGCGGGTCGGGCCGGTCTACACGCTGCCGGAGGCCCGCGGCCGGGGCTACGCGGCCGGGGTCACCCACGCGGTGAGCGAGGCGGCGTACGCGGCCGGTGCCTCGGAGGTCCTGCTCTTCACCGACCTGGCCAACCCCACCAGCAATGGCGTGTACCTGCGGCTGGGCTACGCCCCGGTCGAGGACCGCGCGGTGGTCGTGGCGGTGTGACGGGCCCGCCCGCCCCACCGCGGCCCGCGTCGCCCGCGCCGGGTCAGCCGCGCCCGGTGGGCGGGGGCCGGCTGCCCGCGCGGTAGGGGGCGGGCCAGGGGGCCGCCGGGCCCTCGTACCCCTGCTCGGCGGCCGCGTGCAGGGTCCAGTGCGGGTCGTACAGGTGGGGGCGGCCCAGCGCGCAGAGGTCGGCCCGTCCGGCCAGGAGCAGGGAGTTCACGTCGTCCCAGGAGGAGATGGCGCCGACGGCGATGACGGGGACGCCGAGCGCGTTGCGGATCCGGTCGGCGTACGGGGTCTGGTACGAGCGCCCGTACTCGGGGCTCTCGTCCGCGACCACCTGGCCGGTCGACACGTCGACGGCGTCCGCGCCGTGGGCCGCGAAGGCGGCCGCGATCCGCACCGCGTCCTCGTCGGTGGTGCCGCCCGGGGCCCAGTCGGTGGCCGAGAGGCGGACCGTCATCGGGCGGTCCGCGGGCCAGACGGCGCGGACCGCGTCGAAGACCTCCAGGGGGAAGCGCAGCCGGTTCTCCAGGGATCCGCCGTAGGCGTCCGTGCGGTGGTTGGTCAGCGGCGAGAGGAAACCGGAGAGCAGGTAGCCGTGGGCGCAGTGCAGTTCCAGCAGGTCGAAGCCGCAGTCCGCGGCCCGGGCGGCCGCGGTCTCGAACTCGTCACGGATCGAAGCGAGTTCGGCGGTGCCCAGGGCGCGGGGGACGGCCGATACGCCGGGCCGGTAGGGCAGGGCGGAGGCGGCGGCCAGGGGCCAGTTGCCCTCCGGGAGGGGGTCGTCCATGCCCTCCCACATCACCCGGGTCGAGCCCTTGCGCCCGGAGTGGCCGAGCTGGACGCCGAGCGCGGTGCCGGGCGCTGAGGTGTGGACGAACGCGGTGATCCGCTTCCAGGCGTCGGCCTGCTCGCGCGTGTACAGCCCGGCGCAGCCGGGGGTGATCCGCCCTGCGGCGCTGACGCAGACCATCTCGGTCATCACCAGGCCGGCGCCGCCGAGCGCCCGCGCGCCCAGGTGGACCAGGTGGAAGTCGCCGGGCACGCCGTCCGTGGAGGCGTACATGTCCATCGGGGAGACGACGACCCGGTTGCGCAGGGTCAGACCGCGCAGGGCGAACGGGGTGAACATCGGCGGTGTCCGCCGGTGCCCGGCCTCTTCGTCGGGGCAGCCGAAGTCGCGTTCCACGGCACGGGTGAAGCGCTCGTCGCGCAGCCGCAGATTGTCGTGGGTGACCCGGCGGCTGCGGGTGAGGAGGTTGAAGGCGAACCGGCGGGCGGGCTGGCCGGTGTACCCGGCGACCTCCTCGAACCAGCGCGCGCTGGCCGCGGCGGCGCGCTGGGTGCTGGCCACCGCCGGCCGCCGGGCCGCCTCGTACGCCGCGAGCGCGGCGGGTACGTCCACCGCGGCGTCGGGGCCGCCGGTGGCGGCGGCGACCGCTTCGGCGACGGCCGCGGCGAGGGCGACGGCGTCCTCCACCGCGAGCTTGGTGCCGGAGCCGACGGAGAAGTGCGCGGTGTGCGCCGCGTCGCCGAGCAGGGCCGTGTTGCCGTGCGACCAGCGGGCGTTGACGACCGTACGGAAGCGGGTCCAGGCCGACCGGTTGCCGTACAGCGGCCGTCCCCGCAGGGCCTCGCTGAAGATCTTGGCGCAGCGGGCGGCCGACTCGGCCTCGTCGCACAGGTCGAAGCCCGCCGCGCGCCACACCTCCTCGCGCATCTCGACGATCGCGGTGGAGGCGCCGAGCGGGCCCTGCGGCCCGGCGGGCCGGGCCGGGGCGCCGCCGTCGGCGGACGGGCGGGCGTACGGGTAGGCGTGCAGCTGCATGACGCCGTGTTCGGTCTCCGCGATCTCGAAGCGGAAGGCATCGAGGGCGAAGTCGGCGGCGAGCCAGATGTACCGGCAGCGCCCCGTGGTCACGGCCGGCCCGAAGTGCGCGGCACCGTGCTCGCGGATCGCGCTGTGCACCCCGTCCGCCGCGACCACCAGGTCGTACGCGGCGGACAGCGCCGCCGGGTCCGGGGCCGGTGTGCGGAAGCGGAGCCGGACGCCGAGACCGGCGCAGCGCTCGTGCAGGATCTCCAGGAGCCTGCGGCGTCCGAGGGCGGCGAAGCCGTGGCCGCCGGAGGTCAGGATCCGCCCCCGGTGCACGACGTCCACATCGTCCCAGCGCACGAACTCGGCACTCAGGGCCGCGTAGACCACCGTGTCGGCCTGCTCGATGCCACCGAGGGTCTCATCGGAGAGCACCACGCCGAAGCCGAAGGCGTCCTCGGGCGCACCCCGTTCCCAGAGCTCCACGACGTGGCCCTGCCGGGCCAGCAGCGCGGCGGCGTAGAGCCCTCCCGGTCCCCCGCCGACGACGGCCACCCGCAGGGCGTGCGCGGACATCCGGCTACCTGCCCTTCCAGTCGGGCGGCCGCTTCCCGGTGAAGGCCGCGTGGAACTCCGCGTAGTCCTGTCCGTGCATGAGCAGGGCCTGGGTGCTGGCGTCCAGTTCCACGGACGCGGCGAGCGGCATGTCGAGTTCGGCGGTGAGCAGCGCCTTGGTCTGCGCGTAGGCGAGGGCGGGTCCGGCCGCCAGATGGGCGGCCAGTTCCGCGGCCCGTACGTGGGCCTTCCCCTCCTCGGTGAGCTCGCTCAGCAGGCCGATCCGCTCGGCCTCGGCGGCGCGTACGGGTTCTCCGAGCATCAGCAGCCGGGTGGCGTGGCCGAGGCCGACGACACGGGGGAGCAGGTAGGCGGCGCCCATGTCGCCGCCGGAGAGGCCGACGCGGGTGAAGAGGAACGCGAAACGGGCGGTGGGGTCGGCGACGCGGAAGTCGGCGGCGAGGGCGAGGACGGCTCCGGCGCCGGCGGCGACCCCGTGGACGGCGGCGATCACCGGGAAGGGGCATTCGCGGATGGCGCGGACCACCTGGCCGGTCATCCGGTTGAAGTCGAGGAGCTGGGCGGTGTCCATGGCGAGGGTGGCGCCGATGATCTCGTCCACGTCCCCGCCGGAGCAGAAGCCGCGGCCCTCGCCGCCGAGCACCAGGGCGCGGACGGAGCGTTCGCGGGAGAGTTCGGCGAGCAGGTCCCGGAGGTCGGCGTAGGCGCCGAAGGTGAGGGCGTTGAGCTTCGCGGGACGGTCGAAGGTGACGGTGGCCACGCCGTCCTGCCGGGTCACCCGGAGGTGGCGCCACCGTTCGGTCGCTGTCGTGGAACCGGTGAAGGGGCTCACACGGAAGACGGTATCACCGCATCGTGACCGCCGTCACGGAAGCGCGATATCGGGACGACGCGCAGGCCGGCGCCGGCGGCGCGCCGCGGGACCTCCGGCGCGCGCCGCCGGAGGTCCCGGCCGGCCCGTGACCGTGGTCCCCGGCGGTTCCGCCGGGGTGCCCTACACCCGGCCGTTTCGACTTCGTATGGTTGAAAGCGGGCCCATCTCTCCGCGGGGAGCAGGGAGCGGGCCCCCCCCCCCACCTGCCCCGACCCCACGGAACGGACGGACCCCCGTGCCCGACCCCTCCGCCTGGCGGATCGCCCTGCCCCACACGGCGGCCGCCGTCCCCCTGGCCCGCGCCCTCGTCCGCACCGCGCTGGCGGACCTCGAGGCGCCCTGCGCCGACAGCGACACGGTGGAGCTGCTGACCGCGGAGCTGGTCGCCAACGCCGTCGAGCACACCGCGGCCGGGGCCCCGATCGAGCTGGTGGTGGAGCTGCTGGCGAGCGGCTGCCAGGTCGAGGTCCACGACGGCGATCCGCGGTCGCCCGGCGACCTGGCGGCCCGTGCGGACGACGTCCATCCCGACCCCTGGCAGGAGCACGGCCGCGGCCTGCTGCTGATCCGGACGCTGAGTTCGGCCTGCGGCCACCGCCGCACCGAGCACGGCAAGGCCGTGTGGTTCACCCTGGCGGCCCGCCCCGCCCCGGTATGACCCGCGTCGCCGCCCGGGTATGACTATGCGGCGCTTCCGCCGGGCCCGGCGGAAGCGGCGGCGGGCCCGGCGAGCGTGGCGACGAGCACGGCCTTGATGGTGTGCAGCCGATTCTCCGCCTCGTCGAAGACGACGGAGTGCGCCGACTCGAACACCTCGTCCGTGACCTCCAGGGAGTCGCGCCCGTGCCGCTCCAGGACGCCCCGGCCGACCTCGGTACCCAGGTCGTGGAAGGCGGGCAGGCAGTGCAGGAACCGCACGTCCGGATTCCCGCTGGCGCGCAGCACGTCCATGGTGACGGCGTACGGGGAGAGGTCCGCGATCCGCTCGTCCCAGACCTCCTTGGGCTCCCCCATGGAGACCCACACGTCGGTGGCGACGAAGTCGGCCTGGGCGACCCCCTCGGCGACGTCCTCGGTCAGGGTGATCCGCGCCCCACTGGCAGCGGCGAGCTCCCGCGCGCGGGCGACCACGGACGCGGCGGGCCAGTAGGCCTCGGGGGCGACGATGCGGACGTCCATGCCGAGCAGGGCGCCGGTGACGAGGTAGGAGTTGCCCATGTTGAAGCGGGCGTCACCGAGGTAGGCGAAGGCGATGCGTTCCAGCGGCTTGTCGCTGTGTTCGGTCATGGTCAGGACGTCGGCCAGCATCTGGGTGGGGTGCCAGTCGTCGGTGAGTCCGTTGAACACGGGCACGCCGGAGTGGGCGGCCAGCTCCTCGACGGCCCGCTGGCTGTCGCCCCGGTACTCGATCCCGTCGAACATCCGGCCCAGCACGCGGGCCGTGTCCTTGACCGACTCCTTGTGTCCCATCTGGGAGCCGGAGGGATCCAGGTAGGTGGTGTGGGCACCCTGGTCGGCCGCGGCGACCTCGAAGGCGCAACGGGTGCGCGTGGAGGTCTTCTCGAAGATCAGGGCGATGTTCCTGCCCTGGAGCAGGCGCTCCTCGCGGCCGGCCCTCTTGGCCGCCTTCAGCGTGGCGGCGAGCTCGATCAGGCCGCGGAACTCGGCGGCGGTGAAGTCGAGCTCCTTGAGGAAACTGCGGCCGACGAGGTCGGTGGCCATGGGGTCGCTCCAGCGTCACGGTGACAGGTAATGTTGGAAGTCTATACGATCCTCCGTATTGATATACAGACCTGGGGTGGCTCTCAGACCGCGTCCCGCTCGACCGGACAGCTCATGCAGCGCGGACCGCCCCGGCCCCGCCCCAGCTCGCTGCCCGGGATCTCGATCACCTCGATGCCCTGCTTGCGCAGATGGGTGTTGGTGGTCACGTTCCGCTCGTACGCGACCACCACCCCCGGCTCCACGGCCAGCACGTTGCACCCGTCGTCCCACTGCTCCCGCTGCGCGGAGTGCACGTCCTGGGTGGCGGTCAGCACCCGGATGGAGTCCAGGCCGAGGGCCGCCGCGATGGCCCGGTGCATGTGCTCCGGCGGGTGGTCGGTCACCTTCAGCTCGTGCGCCTCGGCGCCCGGCTCGATCGTGTAGGAGCGCAGCATGCCCAGCCCGCCGTACTGAGTGAACGTATCTCCGTCGACCATCGTCATCACCGTGTCCAGGTGCATGAAGGCCCGCCGCTTCGGCATGTCGAGGGCCACGATCGTGGTCGCCGAGCCCGCGGCGAACAGGCCGCGCGCCAGCATCTCCACGGCCTGCGGGGTGGTCCGCTCGCTCATCCCGATCAGCACCGCGCCGCTGCCGATGACGAGCACGTCCCCGCCCTCGATGGTCGAGGGGTAGTCCGCCTGCCCCTGCGACCAGTAGTGGAAGGCGCCGGAGGAGGTGAAGAGGGGGTGGTGCCGGTAGATCGCCTCGAAGTGCACCGTCTCGCGCTGCCGGGCCGGCCAGCGCATCGCGTTGATCGACACCCCGTCGTAGATCCAGGCCGAGGTGTCCCGGGTGAAGAGGTGGTTGGGCAGCGGCCCCAGCAGGAAGTCGTCCGGCTCCATGGCGTGGAAGCGCACCGACACCGGCTCGGCGTGCCGCTCCAGGAACTCCCGCTTGGTCATCCCGCCGACCAGGGCCTGCGTCAGCTCGGCCGAGCCGAGCCCGTCGAAGGCGGCGCGCAGGTGGCCGGTGGCGAGCGGCCCGTACTCCTTCTCGTCGAAGACCCGGTCCAGGACGAGGTGCCTCGCCTCCGGGATCTCCAGCGCCTCCGTCAGCAGGTCGCCGAAGAGGTGCACCTCGACGCCCCGGTCGCGCAGCACGTCGGCGAACCCGTCGTGCTCCTGGCGGGCCCGGCGCACCCACAGCACGTCGTCGAAGAGGAGCGCGTCCTTGTTGCCCGGTGTGAGCCGCTTCAGCTCCAGGTCCGGCCGGTGGAGGATGACGCGGCGCAGCCGCCCGGTCTCGGAGTCGACATGGAATCCCATGCGGTACACGTTCCCAGACCGGGCGGCGTTCTCACGTGGCGTCGGCCACGGCGTCTCAGCGCAGGCCGAGAAGCGCGGCCGGAGCGCCGGTCAACTCCGGTGCGACGAGGCCCAGTTTGGGGGCCGTCAGGTTCGGCAGCCCGAAGTTGGACCCGTCCGGCATCGTCAGCGGGGAGCCGACGACCGCGCCCGGGGTGCGGGCACTCAGGGTGGTGGCCGGCGCGCCGACGGATCCCTCGCCGTCGGTCTCCGGCGTGCCCAGCAGGTTCGGCACCGGCGAGGCGACGAGGGTGTCGCCCAGCTCGGCGCCGATCGGGACGGTCGGGAGCAGGGGGGTCGGGAGCATGTCCCCCGTGTGGTGGCGGGGGACGTCGGGCGCTCCGACGACCGGGACCGGAACCCCGGTCGCCACGCGCGGGGCGTCCACGCCGAGGGACGTCTCGACTGCTTCCAACGGGACACCGACCGGGACCGAGTCGGCCACGGCCGGGGTGGCCGCGCCGGCCGCGGCCAGACAGGTCATGAGCGCCGCAATGCTTCCGCGCGCGGTCATCTTCATAGGTGACGTTCCGTCCTTCCAGGTTCGCGGACATTCCGCTGCCCTGGATGAACGATCCCGCCGGTGGCATTCCCGGAGTTCTCCGCGAAAGTTCCCCCATACGACCTAATTCGCGGCCGTACGGGGGTCCTTGCTTTACGGCACGTGCCTCACGGCGCGGCGCCCCCTCCGCGGTGGTCCCGGGCGGCGCGGTCAGAGCCGGGGGTCGACGGGCTCCGACTCCAGCGCGAGCACCGCGAAGACCGCCTCGTGGACCCGCCACAGCGGCTCCCGCGCGGCCAGCCGGTCCAGCGCCTCCAGCCCCAGCGCGTACTCGCGCAGGGCGAGCGAGCGCTTGTGGCCGAGGGACCGCTCGCGCAGCCGCTCCAGGTGGCCGGGGCGGGTGTACTCCGGGCCGTAGATGATCCGCAGGTACTCGCGGCCGCGCACCTTGACGCCGGGCTGCACCAGTCGGCCCCTGCCGTCCCGGGCGTACGCCTGGAGCGGCTTGACGACCATGCCCTCGCCCCCGGCGGCCGTCAGCTCCAGCCACCAGTCGGTGCCGGCCCGTACCGAGTCCTCGTCGCCGGTGTCCACCAGGATGCGGGCGGTGCGGCGCAGCAGCCCGGTGCCGGACGCCTCGTCCGCGGCGACGAGCCGGTCCAGCCAGAACAGCTGCTCGTCGTGGGGCACGGCCGCGAGCGAGCGCCCGGCGGCCGCCAGCAGCTGGAACGGCGCGAACCGTACGCCCTCCAGCCCGTCGGTGGGCCAGCAGTAGCGCCGGTAGGCGTCGGTGAAGGCGGCCGCGTCGGCCGCCCGGTCCCGCTGGCGCACCAGCAGCGCCCCGGTGTCGACGCCCCGGGCGGCCGCGGCCTCCAGTGCGCCGATCGCCCCGGGGAAGACCGAGCGCGAGGCCGCGCCGACGGCGGCGTACTGGTGGCGCAGCAGGCCGGCGGACTTCAGGGACCAGGGCAGGAGTTCCCCGTCGAGGAGCAGCCAGTCGCCCGTGCCGGAGGCGCCGGCGGCCCCGGTCAGCTCCTCCCAGAGTCCGGCCTCCGTGATCGCCGTACGGAGCCGGCCGAGGACCTCCTCGGTGACCAGCGGGTCGTTGAAGAAGGGCCGCCCGGTACGGGTGTAGACGGATCCGGTCGGCCCGTCCACGCCGAAGCACTCGCGGGCCGCGGCGGCGTCCCGGCAGACCAGGACGGTGGCCCGGGAGCCCATGTGCTTCTCCTCGCACACCACCTGGACGACGCCGTCCTTGCGGTACTGCGCGAACGCCTCGGCCGGGTGCTCCAGGTAGCCGTCCTCGCGGGAGGTCGCCGTCGGCGCCATGGTCGGCGGCAGGTACGGCACCAGCCGGGGGTCCACCGCGAAGCGGCTCATGACCTCCAGGGCGGCGGCCGCGTTCTCCTCGCGGACGGTGACGTTGCCCAGGTGCCGGGTCTCCACGATCCGGCGTCCGTGGACGTCGGCCAGGTCCAGCGGCCTCCCGTCGTGCCCGCCCGGCGCCTCGGCGGCGAGCGGCCTGACCGGCGCGTACCAGACCTTCTCGGCCGGTACGTCCACGAGTTCGCGCTCGGGCCAGCGCAGGGCGGTCATCCGCCCGCCGAACACGGCGCCGGTGTCGAGGCAGAGGGTGTTGTTGATCCATGCGGTGTCCGGGACCGGGGTGTGGCCGTAGACGACGGCGGCCTTGCCGCGGTAGTCCTCGGCCCACGGGTAGCGCACGGGCAGGCCGAACTCGTCGGTCTCGCCGGTGGTCTCCCCGTACAGGGCGTGCGAGCGGACCCGGCCGGAGGTGCGGCCGTGGTACTTCTCGGGCAGGCCGGCGTGGCAGACGACCAGCCTGCCGCCGTCGAGCACGTAGTGGCTGACGAGACCGCGGATGAAGTCGCGCACCTGCGCGACGAACTCCTCGGACTCGCCTTCGAGCTGCTCGATCGTCTCGGCCAGGCCGTGGGTCCGCTGGACCGTGGAGCCCTTGAGGTGACGGCCGAGCTTGTTCTCGTGGTTCCCCGGCACGCACAGCGCGTTGCCGGAGGCGACCATGCCCATGACGCGCCGCAGGACGCCCGGGCTGTCGGGTCCGCGGTCGACGAGGTCGCCGACGAAGACGGCCGTGCGGCCCCCGGGGTGCACGCCGTCCTCGTAGCCGAGCTTGGCGAGCAGGGTCTCCAGCTCGGAGGAGCAGCCGTGGATGTCGCCGACGATGTCGAAGGGACCGCTGAGGTGGGTGAGGTCGTTGAACCGCTTCTCCAGGACGACCTCGGCGCGCTCGGCCTCCTCGGCGGTGCGCAGCACGTGCACCTTGCGGAAGCCCTCGCGTTCCAGGCCGCGCAGCGAGCGGCGCAGGTCCCGGCGGTGGCGCTGGATGACGGCGCGGGGCAGGCCGGCCCGGTCGGGGCGGGCCGCGTTGCGCTCGGCGCAGACCTGCTCGGGCAGGTCGAGGACGATGGCGATGGGCAGCACGTCGTGCGCGCGGGCGAGCTGGACCAGCTGCCGGCGGGCGTCGGCCTGGACGCTGGTGGCGTCCACGACGGTGAGGCGGCCGGCGGCGAGGCGTTTGCCGGCGATGTAGTGCAGGACCTCGAAGGCGTCCTTGCTGGCGCTCTGGTCGTTCTCGTCGTCCGCGACGAGGCCCCGGCAATAGTCGGAGGAGATGACCTCGGTGGCCTTGAAGTGCTTGCGGGCGAAGGTGGACTTGCCCGATCCGGTGGCCCCGATCAGGACGACGAGGGACAGGTCGGTGACGGGAAGGACGCGGTGCCGGTCGGTCTCCGCGGCGGTGGCCGGGGTGGGGGTGGGGGTGGTCATGCCGCCTCGCCCTCCTTCGGGGTGTCGGTGGTCTCGGCGGTGCCGGCACCCGGGGTGGGGCCGGTGGCGGTGGCGGTGGCGGTGGTGGCGGTCCGGGTGAAGACGCCCATCTGGGTAGGCGGCCCCACCTCGGGGTCGTCGTCACCGACGGGGACGAACTCGACCCCGTACCCGTGCCGGGCCGCGACGTCGTGCGCCCAGGCCCGGAACTCCTCCCGGGTCCACTCGAAGCGGTGGTCGCCGTGCCGGACGTGCCCGGCGGGCAGGGTCTCCCAGCGGACGTTGTACTCGACGTTCGGGGTGGTCACCAGGACCGTGCGCGGGCGGGCCGAGCCGAAGACGGCGTACTCCAGGGCGGGCAGCCGGGGCAGGTCCAGGTGCTCGATGACCTCGCTGAGCACGGCCGCGTCGTAGCCGGCCAGCCGCTTGTCGGTGTACGCGAGCGACCCCTGGACCAGCCGGACGCGGGAGCTCTGCCGCTCCCCCATCCGCTCCAGCCGCAGCCGCTTCGCGGCGAGGTGCAGCGCCCGCATGGACACGTCGACCCCGACGATCTCGGTGTACGCCGGGTCCTTGAGCAGGGCCTGGACCAGCTGCCCCTGTCCGCAGCCGAGGTCCAGTACCCGCCGGGCGCCGGCGCCGCGCAGCGCGGCGAGGAGCGCCTCGCGGCGCAGCACGGCGAGCGGTACGGGCCGCTCCTCGGTGTCCCGGTCCTCGTCGACGGCGTTGTCGAGTTCCTCGACCTCGCTGCCCTCGGACTCGGCGAGCCGGACCAGCTCCAGGCGGTCGAGGGCGTCACGGGTCAGGCCCTTGTGGCGGGCCAGGTAGCGCGAGCTGATCAGGCCGTTCTCGGGGTGGGAGGCGAGCCAGCCCTCCCCGGCGCGCAGCAGCTTGTCGACCTCGTCCGGGGAGATCCAGTAGTGCTTGGAGTCGTCCAGTACGGGCAGCAGCACGTAGAGCTGCCGCAGGGCGTCCGCGAGCCTGAACTCCCCCTCCAGCACGAGCCGTACGTAGCGGGATTCCCCCCATTCGGGGAACCGCTCGTCGAGCGGGAGGGGCTCCGCCCGTACGAGGTCCCAGCCGAGGGGTCCGAACAGCCGGTGCACGAGTTCGGTTCCGCCGCGCGCGGGCAGCACCGGGATCTCGACCCGCAGCGGACGTGCCTGCTCCGGCAGGTCCGGGCGGGCGGTGCACTGGCCGGCCAGCGCGCTGCGGAACACCCCGCTGAGCGCGACGGCGAGCAGCGAGGACGCGGCGTACGGGCGGTCGTTGACGTACTGCGCCAGAGCGGCGTCGGGCGCCGCCCCGCCCCGGCCCCTGCCCTGGCCGCGCCGCACGAGCGCGACGGGATCCACCTCCAGCAGCAGGGCCGCCGTGCACCGCTCGGCCGTGGCCTCGGGGTAGAACACGTGGGCGGTGCCGTGGGAGGTGGAGAACGACTGCGCCTTGCCGGGATGCTTGTGCAGCAGGTAGCCCAGGTCGGTGGCGGGGCGTTCAGGGGAACCGGTGGTGGAGATCGTCAGGAACACACGACCGAGTATCGACCGCGCCCCCAACCGCTGACCAGGGATTTATCCGTCCTGCGCAACTCCCCGCCGCCTCCGGCGACCCTTCGGTATCCCCTCAGGCGCCGCGCGGGCCGCGGGTCAGCTCCGCGATCCCGGCGGGGCCGACGCGGCAGCAGCCGCCGACGAGGCGGGCCCCCGCGCGGTACCAGGCGGCGGTGGGCCAGGGGGCGTGGGCGGCCGGCGGGTGCCAGGTGCCGGCGGCCGCGTCCCAGACGGAGCCGTCGTTGGGGTAGGCCAGCAGCGGCTTGGCGGTGACGGACGCCGCCGTTTCGAGCGCGGGCAGGACGTCCGCCGGGTCGCAGCAGTTGACGCCGAGCGCGATGACCTGCGGCGCCGACGCGGCGAGCGCGAGAGCCTCGGACAGGGGTGCGCCGGAGCGGGTGCGGCCGTCGGCAACCGTGTAGCTCAGCCAGGCCGGCGCCCCGGTCTCGGCGAGGACCGTCAGCAGGGCCTCGGCCTCGTCGGGGTCGGGCACGGTCTCCAGGGCCAGGACGTCGGGGCCCGCGGCGAGCAGGGCCTCGACGCGGGGCCGGTGGAAGGCGGCGAGCTGCCGCACGGTCAGGCCGTACCGCCCGCGGTACTCGGAGCCGTCCGCGAGCACCGCCCCGTACGGGCCGACCGAGGCGGCCACCCACACCTCGTGGACCGCGGCTTCGGCCGCGCGGGCGGCGAGGGCGACGCTGCGGTGCAGCAGCGCGGTGGTCGCCCGCGGGTCGTGGCCGCGGGCGGCGAAGGTCTCGTAGCCGACCTGGTAGCTCGCGGTGGTCAGCACCTGCGCGCCGGCCCGCGCGTACGCGGTGTGGGCGGCCGCGACCTGCTCCGGCTCCTCGGTGAGGACCCGGGCCGTCCACAGGCCGCCGGACAGGTCGCAGCCCTGGTCGGCGAGCTGGTTGCTCAGCCCGCCGTCCAGGAACACCGTCCGCCGACGGGCCAGGGCTCCGGCGAGCGGGCCGGACGCGCGCGTCATCGGTGCGGACCCCCGTCAGCCCAGCTGGGACAGGACCTGGGCCGAGATCAGCTCCAGGTGGTCCAGGTCGTCGAGGTCGAGGACCTGGAGGTAGACGCGGGAGGAGCCGGTTTCCGCGTAGGCCCCGATCTTCGCCACGACCTCTGCGGGGGAACCGGCCAGGCCGTTGGCCCGGAGGTCCTCCACATCGCGGCCGATGGCGGCGGCCCGGCGGGCCACCTCGGCGTCGTCCTTGCCCACGCACACGACGAGGGCGTTGGAGTAGACGAGGTCGCCGGGCTTGCGGCCGGCCTGCTCGGCGGCCTCCCGGACCCGGCCGAACTGCCGCTCGCTGTCGGCGATCGAGGCGAACGGCATGTTGAACTCGTCGGCGTACCGTGCGGCGAGCCGCGGGGTGCGCTTGGCGCCGTGGCCGCCGATGAGGACGGGCACCTTGGCCTGGGCGGGCTTGGGAAGCGCCGGCGACTTCTCGATCTGGTAGTGGCGGCCCGCGTAGTCGAAGGTGGAGCCGGGCTCGGTGGCCCACAGGCCGGTGACGATGGCCAGCTGCTCCTCCAGCCGGGCCATCCGCTCCGCCGGGAAGGGGATGCCGTACGCCTTGTGCTCGTCCTCGAACCAGCCCGCGCCCAGGCCCAGTTCGACGCGGCCACCGGACATCTGGTCGACCTGGGCCACCTGGATGGCGAGCACGCCGGGCAGCCGGAAGGTGCCGGCCGTCATGAGCGTGCCCAGCCGGATCCGTTTGGTCTCGCGGGCCAGGCCCGCGAGGGTGATCCAGGCGTCGGTGGGGCCGGGAAGACCGTCCGCCGAACCCATGCGCAGGTAGTGGTCGGAGCGGAAGAACGCGTCGAAGCCCAGTTCCTCGGTGGCCTTGGCGACGCTCAGGAGGGTGTCGTAGCTCGCACCCTGCTGGGGCTCGGTGAAAATGCGAAGATCCATGCTCCCCATCCTGCCCTCCCCGCCCCGGCCGGGTGAATCCGCGTCAACCGGACGGCCCACCGCCGACCCGCCAGTGACCGGCCCGGACGAGGATCGTTGCTCGGACGGAGCCGGACCGCCCGGCCCGCGCGCCGGCGGCTTCACGCCGGTGCGTCCACCGCCCCCTTCCGCCTCGGAAGGGCCAGGGCGAGGAGGCCGCCATGTCCCACGAGGCCGTGCCGGAGAACCCCCGACACACGGGACAGACCGCACACGCCGGACCGGCCGGACCGGCCGGACCGGCCGCGCACGACGAGGCGGGAGGCCAGGAGTCCCCGGCAGCCGCCCGGAGCGGGGCACCGAAGGGCCTGCTCCAGCAGATGGAAGAGCTGATGGCCGCGCTGAACGCCGATCTCACGCGGCTCGACGCCGACCTCCAGTCCTCCGCGGACCGCGTCCCGGAGAGCCAGAACACCTCCCCCCGGTCGTACTGACCGCGCGGGTCCCGTCGCACGCGACGGGACCCGGCTCCCGTACACCGCCGTCGGCACCGCCACCGGCGCCCGGCGGCCGCGGCGACGCCACCGTTGCGGCCGCCCGGCGGCCTCAGACCACGCCGGAGGCGGAGCCCCGCTCCCGGACCGTCATCCGGCGCAGGATCGCCCGGACCCGGTCGCTCGACTCGTCGGCCGCGTCGATCGACTCGATGCACTGCCAGTACAGGGTCTCGTCGTCCGTCCCGCAGGCCACCCCGACCAGGGCTATGCCCACTTCACCCAGCAGCGCCTGGAGCCCCAGCAGCGCCTGCCGGACATCCGCCACCCCGGCCAGCTGCGCCGCCCTCGGCGGAGGCTCCGGGGCGCTGCCCTCACCGCGCAGGGCGGCCCGGTCGAGCACCCCGCAGCCTCTGCTTCCCGCCTCGCCCAGTCCCCGTGCCTCCGCTCTCATCTCCGGCGGTCCGGTGACCGCCAGATAGCCTCCTATGCCCTGCGCGAGCGCCTGTGCCTGCCAGGCCTCGCCCACGATGTCCCACGCAGCCCCGCTCTGTGCCAGCGCGTGCCGGCCGGCCGCGATGAGCCGTACCGCATCCATATGCCGTCCCCCGTCCGCACGACATCCCGCCGTTCTCATCACTACCCAGAGTGATGGCAATGGGCCAGTAAAGCTAGGGGTATTCGGAAAATGTGGACACAACCGTGATTGTGAACGAAGCCATCACTCCGAAGAGTGACCATGGGGGGCCTGCGGACCCGCCACCGGGAAGCGCAGCCCGTTCCTGTCGATCTTCGCGGCGAGCGCATCGAGCACATCCACCCCGAGGACCTCACAGAACTGCAGGAGGTACGCGAGCACGTCGGCCACCTCATCGGCCACCCGGTGCGCGCTCTCCGGCTCCTCCATGACCCTCTCCGACTGTTCCGGCGTCAGCCACTGGAAGATCTCGACGAGTTCGGACGCCTCCACGCTCAGCGCCACGGCCAGGTTCTTGGGCGTGTGGTACGGAGCCCAGCCCCGGGCGTCCGCGAACGCTGCGAGCCGCCGCTGGAGCAGGTACAGCCGTTCGTCCTCGCGCGGCTCGGGCGCGTCCGTGTCGTTCATGCGGTCAGGTCTACCACCACGACGTCCGCGAGCCCACGGGCGGCGGCCGCGGTCCTCTCCCCCACCACGGCGGTCAGCCGGATGTGGCCGCGGCCGCAGGACAGCAGGGCCAGGCGCAGCAGTTCGTCGCCCTGGCGCCGGTCCAGGCCGCGGTCGAGGCCGTCGGCCAGCACCGTCAGGACCTGCCGCGCGGAGGGCAGTTCGGCGGCGGGGTCCACCGCCAGCACTCCCGGTCCGGTCAACAGGACGAGCGCCAGGGCGAGGAACCGGAGCTCGCCCGAGCCGAGCCGGGACAGCTCGGTCGCGGGCCGGCCCGGCCCCCGGTCGAGTACGGCGGCGAGGAGGCCGTCCGGCCGGGCCCGTACGTCCAGGCCGACGACGGGTCCCGCGCAGCCGGTGCGGGCCGCCGCCGTCAGCAGCGCGTGACGGGTGCCGCACTCGTGGCGGGTCCGGCGCAGTACGTCGGCCAGGTTGGCGCAGTCCTCCGACAGCCGCCCCTCCCCCGGTGCGACGGGGGCGCGCATCCGCTGCGGCCGGGGGTCGCACGGGAACACCGAGCGCAGGGCCACCACCACCTGTTCGGCGGCGGCGAGCACCTGCCGCTGGCCGGCGGTGGCGCCGGCGACGCGCAGCGGGAGCAGGGCGGTGCCGAGCCGGTCGTCGGGGAGCGGGGCGCGGGTGACGCCGATGGCGCCGCCGGTGAGCCAGGCCGCCTGCACGGAGCGGCGGCCGGGGTCGCGCAGGGCGGTGCCGAGCAGGATCTGCCCGTTCTGCGAGAGCCGTTCACCGACGATCCGCAGCGTCGGCTCCGCCTGGACGGCGAGATCGAGCCGGACCGGCCCGGCGGGCCCGTCCACCGTGCAGCCGATGCGGAATCCGCGGCGGCGCTCGGCGTCGGGAACGGCCCGGTCGGGGACGCGGGCGGCCGGGTCCGGGAAGACCTCCTCCAGGGTGGCACCGGAGGCCAGGTCAGCCAGGGCCGTGTAGGCCGCCAGGACCTGGGACTTGCCGCTGCCGCTCGGCCCGGCGAAGAGGGTGACCGGCCCGAGCGGGAAGGCGGCCGCCCGGTGCGAGCCGAAGGCGGAGAGCCGCAGCTCGGTGAGCACGGGACGGTGCCGGGCGCCCGCGGCCCGCCCGGCGCCCCCCGCCCCGGCCTGCGCGGGGACGACCGGATCGGCGTCGGGGTCCCGTCCCGCGCGGGCCCGCCCGGCGGGGGCGGCGCCCGCGGGAGGCGCAACGGGCCCGAGCCCCGGGGCGGATGCGTCGGGCAGGGCGGCGCCGGCGGGCGCGGCGGGCGCGGCTCCCGCGTCGGCTAACGCGACGGCGAGCGCGGCGGGGGCGGGGCGGGAGCCCGGTTCCCCGTACGGTGCGGCGGTGGGGGTGGCGGGGGCGGCAGGCGTGGCGGTGGCGTCCATGCGCCGGACGGTACGGGCCGCCGGACCCCCCGAGGGCCCGGCGAACCGTTCCGTCGCGGCGGTCTTCCTACGATCGGGGGACGGCGGCGGCCGCGATCCCCTCGACCTCGGTTCCGACGGGGGCCAGCAGGAAGACGTTCCGGTCGACCCGGTGCATCCCGCTGCCCAGCCCGAAGACCACGCCGCTGCTGAAGTCCAGGATCCGCTTGGCCACTTCGCTGTCGGCGCCGGTGAGGTCGAGCAGCACCGGGATCTGCGCGATCAGGTACTCGGCCACCTCGCGCGCGTCCGCGAAGATCTGGACCCGGATCACCACGAAGCGGCGCTGCTCGGCCGCGGAGGCCCCGGGCGCCGTGGGGATCGTGCGGTGGTCCACCCGCGAGGGCCATTCGTTGCGACTGCGCAGGGGGACCACCTGCGCGAGCCCCTCCCACTGTTCGTCGGTGACGTCGTACCTGCTCACCGGACCGCCTCGGCCCTGCGCTTCATGTGCATCCCCCCATCCTCTCGCGTTTCACTCGTTCAGCCCAACAGCGACACGAACCGGGCGGGTACCCCACCCGGTTCCTCATAGGTTAGGTTAGGCATACCTAACCCACTCGGGACGATGGAGAAGATCCGCATGCGCATGTCCGGTGCCCCTGCCAACCCGGCCGCCCAGCTCGCGCCCGCCGCCCGGCCCACCGACGCCGAGCGGGTCCGGTCGATCCTGACCGCCGCACACTCCATGACCGTGGTCGCCGACGGCCTCCAGACCGAGGTCCGTCACCTCGACGGCACGGACGTCCTGGGCCGGCTGCACCTGCACCCCGCGGCGCCCGCGGCGGGCAACCCGACGGCCGCCCCGCACGACGAGCGGCCCGCGATCCGGCTGGAGTTCACCGACATCGCGCCCACCCCCGTACGCGACCGGGTGCGCGCCCGGGTCACCGTCCTCGGCCGGCTGCTCACCCCGTACGCGGAGGCGAGCACCGGGGACAGCACCTGCGTGGAGTACGGCCAGGCCATCCTGGAGACCGCCGACGGCTTCTCCTACATCAACCTCGAAGAACTCGACGAGGCCGGCCCCGACCCCCTCGCCCCGTACGAGGCCGGCATGCTCACGCACCTCCTCGACGACCACCCCGACCTCGTCACCCTGCTCCTGCGCCTGGTCGAGCCGCTGCCCAGCGCAGCCGTCCTGCGCGCGCTGCCGGTGGCCATGGACCGGTACGGGATCACGCTGCGGCTGGAGGAGCGACGCCGCCACCACGACGTACGGCTGGCCTTCCCCTCCCCGCTGGACCACGTCGAGCAGTCGGGCGCGCAGATCCAGGCCCTCTTCAGCGCGGCCCGGCGGCGCTCGCACCGCAACACCCTGCCCGCCTGATCCACCGCGGTCCTCGGCGCGTCGGTGACGTGACCGGTCAGACGGTTTCCCGGGCGTGGCGGTTGGCCGGGCGCGGCAGCCCGTAGTTCTCCCGCAGGGTGCGGCCGGTGTACTCGGTGCGGAAGAGCCCGCGGCGCTGGAGGATCGGCACGACCTGGTCGACGAAGTCGGTCAGACCGGTGGGCAGCACGGGGGCCATGATGTTGAAGCCGTCGGCGGCTCCCCGGGTGAACCACCGCTCCAGCTGGTCGGCGATCTGCTCGGGGGTTCCGGCGAAGACGCGGTGGCCGCGGCCCGCGCCGAGGCGGGCGATCAGCTCGCGCAGGGTGAGGCCGTCGCGCCGGGCCAGTTCGGCGACCAGGGTGAACCGGCTCTTGTTGCCGTTGATGTCCCGCTCTTCGGGCAGCTCGGGCAGCGGGCCGTCGAGCGGGAGGTCCGACAGGTCGGTGCCGAGCATGCCGGAGAGCTGGGCGAGGCCGTACTCGGGCACCTGCAGGTCGGTGAGCTGCTGCTCGAGGGCCTTCGCCTCGGCCTCGGTGGACCCGATGACGGGGGCGATGCCGGGCAGGACGAGCAGGTCGCTCTCGGCGCGGCCGTAGCGGGCGAGGCGGGACTTGAGGTCCTTGTAGAAGGTCTGGCCGTCGGCGAGGGTCTGCTGCGCGGTGAAGACGGCCTCGGCGTGCCGGGCGGCGAACTCCTTGCCGTCCTCGGAGGAACCGGCCTGGACCAGCAGCGGGTGCCCCTGCGGGGAGCGCGGAACGTTGAGCGGGCCGGCGACGCCGAAGTACTCGCCGCGGTGGGCGGCGGGGTGGAGCTTGTCGGTGTCGGCGTAGATCCCGCCCTCCTTGTCGAGGACGATCGCGTCGTCCTCCCAGCTGTCCCAGAGCTTGGTGGCGACGTCGAGGAACTCGCGGGCGCGGTCGTAGCGCAGACGGTGCTCCAGGTGCTCGTCCTGGTTGAAGTTGCGGGCCTCGTCGACGGTGCCGGAGGTGACGATGTTCCAGCCGGCCCGGCCGTTGCTGATGTGGTCGAGGGAGGCGAACTTCCGGGCGGTGTGGAAGGGCTCGTTGAAGGTGGTGGAGACGGTCGCGATGAGCCCGATGTGTTCGGTGACGGCGGCGATGGCGGAGAGCAGGGTCAGCGGCTCGAACCCGCCGAGGGCGTTGTAGCGGGCCTTGCCCCACAGGGCGAGGCCGTCGGCGAAGAAGATCGAGTCGAGGCGGCCGCGCTCGGCGGTACGGGCCAGTTCCTGGAAGTAGCGCAGGTCGGTGACGCGTTCGGGGGTGCTGTCGGGATGGCGCCAGGCGGCATCGTGGTGGCCGGCGTTCATGAGGAAGGCGTTGAGGTGAAGGGTCCGGGGTGCGGTCATGGCGGGTCCTCGTGTTCGGGGGCGGGGCCCGCGGTGCGTGCGGCTCCGCGGGTGGTGAGGGAGGGGCTGAGGCACGGGTCTCAGGACGGGACGCGCCAGACGCTGAGGCGGCGTTCGATCGTGACGAGCAGCTGGTTGAAGGCCACGCCGATGGCGGAGATGGTGACGATGCCCGCGTACATCTGGGGGATCGCGAAGTTGAACTGCGAGGCGTTGATCAGGTAGCCGAGGCCCGCCTTGGCGCCGATCATCTCGGCGGCCACGAGGACGAGAATGGACACGGCCCCGGCGAGGCGGATGCCGGTGAAGACGGCCGGCACGGAGGCCGGGAGGATCACCTTCTGGAAGAGCCTCGGGGTGGAGAGGTCCATGGAACGGGCCAGTTTGACGAGGGTCGGATCGGCGTTGGACACCGCGCTGATGGTGTTGAGCAGAATCGGCCACACGCAGGCGTAGACGACGATCGACACCTTGGACGTCTCGCCGATGCCGAGCAGGAGCACGAAGACCGGCAGCAGGGCGAGGGCCGCGGTGTTGCGGAACACCTCCAGCAGCGGGCCAAGGAGCGCGGCGACCGGACGGTACCAGCCGATGAGCAGTCCGAGCGGAACCGCGACGGCGACCGCGATGCCGAAGCCGCCGAAGGAGCGGAGGAGGCTGGCCGACACGTGCGTGCCGAGCTGGCCGTTGCCCAGCAGCTCCCACCAGGCCACGGCGACTTCGCTGACCGGCGGGAGGAAGGTGGCGTCCACCAGGCCCAGCCGGGGCGCCGTCTCCCATACGGCGAGGAGGGCGAGCAGGGCCGCCGACCGCAGGGCGGCGGCGCGCAGCCACCGCCCGAGGGCCTGCGCGGGGCGCGGGGCCCTGCCCGTCGGTGCGGTACGGGCGGGCGGGGCCGCCGCCGCCTTCGCCGCCGACCCCTCCGTCGTCGCCGTGCTCGCCGCGACCGCGGGGCCGGCCGTCGGCGCGGCCCTCACCGGCTACGACAAGGCGGGCCTGCCCGTCCTGACCGTCACCGACGGGGACACCACCCACCTCAGCCGCGTCTACACCTGCCTGCGCCCGAACGACGCCTACCAGATGCGGCCCGTCGCCGAGTACCTCACCGGCCGCGACCGCGGCACCACCCTCCTCGTCGACGACGGCACGACGTACGGCTGGCAGACCACCCGCTTCCTCAGCGAGGCACTGCGCGCGGGCAAGAACCTCGTGACCCCGGCGACGGTCGCCGCCGACGCGGACCACACCGCGGTGGCCCGGGACGCCGTACGCGCCGCCGCGGGCGCCGTCCTGTACGGCGGCGGCCCCACCGGCGCGGCCCGCCTGGCCCGGGCCCTCACCGCGGCCGGATACCGGGGCCGGACCGTCGCCACCCGGGCCGTCCACGACCTCCGGTTCCTCCAGGAGGCGGGGGAGAGCGCCGAGGGCTGGCTGCTGGTGTCCACCGCGGTCGACCCCTCGTCGGCCGCCGCCCCGCCCGCCGCCCGCGCCTTCGACACGGCCTTCCGCGCCCGCCACGACCGGCCCGCGCCGCTCCACGCGGCCGAGGCATACGACGCCGTCCACCTGCTGGCGCGCTGCGCGCGGGACCTGGGCCGCGCCCAGGTGGGCCGCGGCGACCTGGTGCCCACCCTGCGCGCGACGACCCACGAGGGAGTCTCCAAGCGCTACGCCTTCGAACAGGCCAATGGCACCTACACCGGCGACGGGCTGTTCTGCTACGAGGTCGCCTCGGCCCGCTTCCGCCTCCTCGGCACCCGCTCCACGGCCTGGCCCGGCTGAATCCGGCCGATGCGGCGGGAGCCCGGCCCGTGGGATCCACTCCCCGTCCGTCCCGTCCGTCCCGTCCGTCCCTTCCGTCACGGGACGGCGGGGGTGCGCGGCCGTGCCCTCCCCCGAACGGGCACGGCCGCGCGGCGGGCCCCGGGGGGCAGGGCCGATGCCGGCCGGTGAACCGGCGCTGGCGAATCTACGGGCGCGCGGCATCCGCCCGCGCCCATCCACGGGTTGAAACCCGGCTACCCCCTCGGGGAGCGACCCTGTACAACCAGGGGTGTACACAAGGGGGCTGACGTGCGGTTGTCCACACATCCGGGGCCGGACCGGTGCCGGTCCGGCGCCGGCTCCGCGCCGCGCCGCCGTTTCCCGCTCGCCGTCCCCGCCACCACCGGCTGCCGCGTCGCCGCGTACGTCACCCTCGGCCACCACCGCGCCGGCCGGCACCGGGGGCCCGCCGGCCCGCACCGCGACCACCGCGGCGAACAGCGCAGGTCAGGGGTTGATCGGAATGCGTGAAGGGGCGACGATCTACCACGGCACGGTGATCGCCGGGCCCGCCCCCGAGAGGGGATTCGACGTCAGGCTGCGGATCGCCGTACCCCGGCCGGAAGGGAGTGGAGCGGATGCCGTCCGTGCTCGTCGTCGATGACCAGTTCCTGATCCGGTCCGGACTCGCCGCCCTGCTGACCGCCGCCGTCGGCTACGAGGTCGTCGGCCAGGCCGCCGACGGCGAGGAGGCCGTCCGCCTCGCGGAGCGGACCCGCCCCGATGTCGTCCTCATGGACGTCCGGATGCCCGGCACCGACGGCATCGCCGCCACCGAACGGATCCTGGCCGGACCGGAGCCCGGGCGGCCGAAGGTGCTGATCCTCACCACCTTCGACTCCGACGAGTACGTCTTCCGCGCGCTGCGCGCCGGCGCCAGCGGTTTCCTCCTCAAGGACACCCCGCCCGAGCGGCTGCTCGCCGCGATCTCCACCGTGCACGCCGGCGAGATGCTGTTCAGCCCCCGGGCGCTGCGCGGGCTGATCGACACGTACGCCGCCCCGGTCACCCGCGCCCCGCACGCCGGTCTGGACACGCTGACCCCGCGCGAGCGCGAGGTGCTCGGCCTGGTCGGCACCGGGCTGTCCAACGCCGACATCGCCGGCCGGCTCGCCCTCAGCGCCGCCACCGTCAAAACGCACGTGCACCGCTGCATGAGCAAACTGGGGCTGTCCAGCCGCGCCCAGGCCGTGGTCACGGCGTACGAGTCCGGCCTCGCCGCCCGCCGGCCCTGACCGGGAAGGCACCGGCCTCTTCCGGATGCGGCCGGTGCCCGCCCGCGCCAGAGTGGTGCCATGGGAATCGATGACTACGGCGGCGGCCCCGGGGCCCAGCAGACCGGTGTCCTCGTCGTGACGACGAACGACGTCCCCGGATACCGGGTCGAGCAGGTCATCGGAGAGGTCTTCGGCCTCACGGTCCGCTCCCGCCACCTGGGCAGCCAGATCGGCGCGGGGCTGAAGTCCATGATCGGCGGAGAGCTCAAGGGCCTCACCAAGACCCTGGTGGAGACCCGCAACCAGGCCATGGACCGCCTCATCGAGCAGGCCAAGGCGCGCGGCGCGAACGCGGTCCTGATGATGCGCTTCGATGTCACCGAGGCGGCCGACATCGGTACCGAGGTGTGTGCCTACGGCACGGCCGTGGTCCTCGTCCCCGCCTCCGCCTGAGCGTCCTCCCCGTGCGGTCCGTGCGGTCCGTGCGGTCCCGCGTCGTGGAACCGGCCGTCTTCTACCGCCCGTAGGGGGTGGAGCGGCAGACTGGTGGCCGTGACCCTCATGGACAAAGGCTCCCACCTGCCGATCGCGTCGACCGGGGTCCGGGCCGTGCTCGCCTGGACGGCCGGGCCCGGGGTTCCGGACGTGGACGCGTCCGCGCTGTTGCTGACCGGGGCCGGCCGCGTCCGCTCCGACGCCGACTTCGTCTTCTACAACCAGCCCCGGCACGCCTCAGGGGCCGTACGCCACCTCGGCAAGCGGCCCGGCGCCGACACCGTCGCCGTCGACCTGGCCGAGGTGGAACCGGGGGTCGAACGGGTCCTGCTCTGCGCGTCGGCGGACGGCGGCAGCTTCGGGCAGGTGCCGGGGCTCCACCTGGTCCTCCTCGACGCGGCCTCCGGCGTGGAACTGGCCCGCTTCGACATGCGGGCGGGGCCGGAGACCGCGTTCGTCAGCGGCGAGCTCTACCGGCGGTCCGGGACCTGGCGGTTCCGGGCGGTCGGCCAGGGGTACGCGAGCGGGCTGGCCGGCCTGGCGACGGACTTCGGCATCACCGTGGACGAGCCGCAGCGGGCGGCCGCTCCACGGACGGCCCCCCGCGGCGCCGCGACCGCGCCCGCCGCGTCTCCTCCTGCGGTGCCCGCTCCGCCCTCCGCTCCTCGGCCCGAGCCCGCCGAGCCGGCCGTACGGTTCACCCAGGGGGAGGAGCGGCTGCCCGCCGAGGTGCGCGAGCGCCTGTCGCTGCGCAAGCGTCAGGTCGCGGTCAGCCTGAGCAAGCGGGGGGTCACCGGCCTGTCCGCCCGGGTCGTGCTCGTCCTCGACGCGTCCGGCTCCATGGCCGGCCTCTACCACCGCGGCACCGTCGCGGGCGTCGCCGAACGGATGGCCGCCGTCGCCGCCCAGCTCGACGACGACGGCGAGATGCAGGCATGGACGTTCGCCTCCCACCCCGCGCGGCTGCCCGACCTGACCATCGGCGCGCTGCCCGAATGGCTGCGCCTGCACGTGCGCGGCGGCGAGTTCAGCCTGTTCGGACGCCGGAAGCCGCCCAAGGGCCTGCTCCCCGGTCAGATCGACATGCGCGCCGTCGGCATCGGAAACGAGGAGCAGAAGGTCATCGCGGAGGTCCGCGCCTTCGTCCGGGACCACCCCGCGCCCGAACCGACGCTGGTTCTCTTCTTCTCCGACGGCGGCGTCTACCGCAACGACGCGATCGAACGGGAACTGCGCGGGGCCGTCGAGGAGCCGCTCTTCTGGCAGTTCATCGGCCTGGGCCGGGCCGACTACGGGGTACTGGAGCGCTTCGACACCCTGCCCGGCCGCCGCGTCGACAACGTCGGCTTCTTCGCCGTCGACGACATCGAGACCGTCTCCGACCCCGAGCTGTACGACCGGCTCCTCTCGGAGTTCCCGTCCTGGATCCAGGACGCCCGCCGGGCCGGCATCCTGCGCTGACGCCGCCCGCACCCCGCACCGACGACGACCGACCGGGAGGAACGAACGTGCCGACGGAGGAACGAACGTGCCGATGAACGAGCCGGAACAGCCGTCCGCGGCCCAGGTGTTCGACGCCTTGGCCCTGCGTTACGAGGAGGCATTCGGACAGGACCCCGCGCAGCTGGAGGCCCTCGACTGGCTCGCCGCCCGGCTGCCGCGCGGCGCCCGGGTGCTGGACGTGGGCAGCGGCACCGGCCGGCCCACCGCCGAGACGCTCGCCGCGGCGGGCTGCGCGGTGACGGGCATCGACGTCTCGGCGGCGATGGTGGCCCTGGCCCGGGGCCGGGTGCCGCGGGCCTGGTTCGAGCAGGCCGACGTACGCACGTACGCGCCCGATGGGGACGGCTTCGACGCCGTCTGCTCCTTCTTCCCGCTGCTGATGATGGATCAGCCCGAGGTGGCGGCCTCCCTGGAGCGGATGGCGTCGTGGGTCCGGCCCGGCGGGTACCTCGTCCTGGCGACGGTGCCCGGTGACATCCGCGGCCTCGGCATCGAGTTCATGGGCCACCGGGTCACCGTCAGCAGCCTGTCCGCCGAGGACCACCTGACCCGGCTCGCCGCCCAGGGGCTGGAGGTGCTCCACCACCGCACGGTCCTGTTCCACCCCGACGGCGGCCTGGCCGACCCGGAGGAACACCTGTTCTGCTACGCGCGGCGCCCCGCCGTGAACGTCAGCGGACCGGGCCCGGCGCCCGTGCCGGCCGACGGCCCCGGAACCTGACGCAAGCCGTGCCCGCCCGGCGGCTGAACGGGCGGACGAACAGGCGGCTGAACAGGCGACTGGGCGGGTGGACGAACGAGCGGCTGGATCACGCCGGGCGGTCCGGCGCCGCACGGGGCGCGGCGGGCACCGGACCGCCGCGTTCGGGCCGGAGGCCCGCCGCGAGTCCGGCGACGACGACGGCCAGCCCCAGCCAGACCGCCGGGCCGGGGACCCCGCCGCCCGTGAGGGCTCCCGCGCCGGCCGCGGCGAGCGGTGCGATTCCGGCCAGCAGCCCCGCCCGGCCGGAGCCCACGGCGGCCACGGTGCGGTACCAGAGCAGGAACGCCACCGCCGTCACCATGACGGCCAGGTATCCCGCGGCCGCCCACTGGCCCGCGCCGAGCGAGCCCAGGTCGGCCGGCCGCTCGAAGAGCAGCGTGAGCCCCGCCAGCATCGCCGCCCCCAGCCACACCGCGTGCACCGAGACCCCCCACGCACCGTGCCGCCGCAGCACCGGTACGGCGAGCAGGGTGAAGCCGGCCTCGCAGCCCAGCGCGAGCGCCGCCCAGGCCACCCCGGCGGCGTCGGTCCGGCCCGTCCCCTCGACCAGCACGGCCCCGGCGACGACGACGAGGGCGGCCAGCAGCACCCGGCGGCTGGGCCGCCGTCCCTCCAGGAACGGACCGATCACCCCGAGCAGCACCGGTACGGAGGCCACCGCGACCGCGATGACGGCCGGTTCGGCGTGCGCGACCCCGCGGACGACGGCCACGTTGAACAGCACCAGGCCGGTCGCCGCGATCCCGGCCAGCCACAGCCACTCACGGCCGCGCGGGCGCAGGACCGGCACCCGCGCGGCCCGGGCCAGGGCGAGCAGCAGCAGCGCGGCCGCCGCGTACCGGACGGCCTGCACGGCGAAGAGCGGGGCGTCGACGAGGGCCCGGGAGACGGTGACGCTGCTGCCGACCAGTGCCATGCCGGCGATACCGGGAGCCAGATCCCGAAGGGCGCCGGAAGCGGTGGTGGTGGTTGGTTCGGTGGACGGTGCGGTGGGTGGCGCGCTGGACGGCGCCCTGGATGTCCTCATGCGATCCAGACTGGTCCCACAATGGACCGGTGAGCAGGTCCAAAGAACACGCGTCACAGGGGTCCACAACGACGGAGCCCGATGGGCGGGCGGCCGCCGGGGGCTCCGACTTCCTCCAGCTCGACCTGACCGGCGCGCCGGCCGGCGGCCGGACCGAGTGGCTGGCCGCCCGGCTCCGCGCCGCCATCGCCGACGGCACGCTGCCCGTCGGCTCCCGCCTCCCGGCCAGCCGCGTCCTCGCCGCCGAGCTCCGCGTCTCCCGGGGGCTCGTCACCGAGGCGTACCAGCGGCTGGCGGAGACCGGCCAGGTCTCCGGCCGGGGCCGCGGCGGCACGGTCGTCGTCGCCGCCCCGCCCGCCGCCGCCCCGCGCGCAGTGGCCGGCCCGTCCGCCGTCCCGGTCCCCGGCGGGACGGTGGGAGCCGCCCGCGGCGGGCTCGTCGAAGCCCTCCGCGCGGTGCCCGGCCGGATCGACCTCTCGCCCGGCGTGCCCGACCTGGCCGCCTTTCCCCGTACGGCCTGGCTCCAGGCGGAGCGACGGGTGCTCGCCGGACTCACCCCGGCCGACTTCGGCTACGGCGACCCCCGGGGCGCGCCGGCGCTCCGGGCGGCCGTGGCGGGCTGGCTGGCCCGCAACCGGGGCATCCGCGCCGCCCCGGACGAGGTGGTGATCGTCGCCGGGGTCGCCCAGGCGCTGGCGCTGCTGGCACAGGTCCTGCGGGAGGACGGCGCGGGGCGCGTCGCGGTGGAGGACCCCGGCTCGCTGGGGGCCCGCCGGCAGCTGGAGCACTGGGGGCTGGAGCCGGTCCCCGTACCGGTGGACGCCGCCGGGCTGGACGTGTCCCGGCTGCGCGCGAGCGGGGCCGCCGCCGTTCTGCTGACCCCGGCGCACCAGTTCCCCACCGGGGTCGTCCTCGACGGTGAGCGGCGCCGGGACCTGCTCGGCTGGGCGGCCGCCGGAGGACTGGTCATCGAGGACGACTACGACGCCGAGCACCGCTACGACCGGGCCCCCGTGTCCGCCCTGCGCGCCCTCATGCCCGAGGGCGTCTGCTACGCCGGGAGCGTGTCCAAGCTGCTCGCCCCGGCGCTGCGCCTCGGCTGGCTGCTGGTGCCGCCCCGGATGCGGGACGCGGTCACGGAGGCCAAGCGCTACGCGGACCTCGGCAATCCGGTCCTCGCCCAGCTGGTGCTGGCCCGGCTGATGGAGTCGGGCGAGCTGGAACGCCACCTCCGGTTCGTCCGGCGCCGTCACCGGCGCCGCCGGGACGCGATGCTCCGGGCGCTCGCCGAGCGGCTGCCCGGGGCCCGCGTGCACGGTGCGGCGGCCGGCCTGCACCTGATGGTCACGTTCGACGGGGACCGCTTCGAGGACACCGCCCTCGCGTCGGCCGCCCTCGCGCTCGGCGTCAAGACCCACCCGCTGTCCTGGCACCGGATGCGCCCGGGGCCACCCGGCCTGATCCTCGGTTACGCGGCGGGGCCGGCGGGCGAGATCGAGGAGGGCATCGCCACCCTGGCGACGGCCCTGGACGGGCTGGGCGGAGCGGGCGGGCCGGCCGGAGCGGGCTGAGGGGGCTGAGGGGGCGGACCGGGCAGCCAAAGCGGGACGGGCCGGGCCGGGGGAGCGGGACGCGGGCCACCCGGGAAAGCCCCGACCAACCCCCTGACCTGGTCCGATGCCCCTTGACGGGAGGGCGCGCCCCCTCTACGGTCCGAGTCCGGCCGGTTCCGCTCCGGGGCCCCGATTCGCCCCGTTCCTCCTCTCCCCGGGAAGTCATGCGCCACTACACCGACGTCCTCGGCAAGTACGCCGTCTTTCGCGGCCGGGCCCCGCGCCGCGAGTTCTGGACGTTCTTGCCGTTCAACGCCTTGATCATCGCGGGGTGCGTTCACCTCGGCGACCTCCTCGGCGATGACCGCCCCGCGTCCCTCTACGCTCTCGCCGTCCTGCTGCCGACCCTCGGCGTGACGGTACGACGACTGCACGACACCGGCCGCTCGGGCTGGTGGACCCTGGCGGTCGTCGTCCCGCTGATCGGCTGGGTCTGGCTCCTCGTCATGCTGGCCGTTCCGACCTCGGGCGACGAGTCGTACGGGCCCCGGCCGGCCGCGGCCGGTCCCGTTCCGGCGCGCTGACCCCCGGGCGCGCGACGTCCGCCGGCCGGCCCGTTCGCGGGGTGGTTTCCGATCGCCGGAAAATACTTCGGCGACGGCGGCAACCGAAGGGCTGGTCGCGCGTCGTGCGGGGTGAAGGACGTGATCCGGCGTCCTCGACCGACCGTGGAGAACCACCGTGAAGAACCTGAAGCGCGTCCCCCAGTCCGTCCGCCGAGCGGTGGCCGTCACCGCTGCCGCCGCCGTTCCCAGCGCGGCCCCCAGCGCCCCCTCCGGTACCCCCGAGCTCGCCGAGACCGGCTCCTCCGCCACCACCGCCGCCCTGGGCGCCGGGGCGGCCGGCCTGATCGTCGTCGGCGCCGGAGCCCTGTACGTCGTACGGCGCCGCGCCAACGCCTAGGAACCACATGCTCCACCTCGTTCCGACCGCCGGCCCCGCCGCTCCCGTCATCGACCGGGCGCGGCGGGGCCTGTGGTCGTTCCTGCGCCGCGACCGCTCCTCCCCTCCCGCCGGGCCCGCGCCCGCGTACCCGTACGCCCGGCCGGACGCCCACCACCTCGCCCACGGGGACGGCGCCCCGCCCACGGTCAGCGCGCTCTACCACGCCCACCGGCTGGGCATGGTGCGGCTGGCGGTGCTGCTCGTCGACGACCTCGCCACCGCCGAGGACGTGGTCCAGGACGCCTTCACGGCCCTGTACCGCCGCCACGGGGACCACATCACCGAGGTGGACAACGCCCTCGGCTACCTGCGCACCGCCGTGGTCAACACCTCCCGCTCCGTGCTCCGCCGCAGGCGGACCGTGCGGGCCTGGACACCGCCCGCCGCGGCCGACGTACCGTCGGCGGAGGCGCACGTCGTGCTCGGCGAGGCACACCGCGAGGTGCTCGCCGCGCTCGGCAGGCTGACCCCGCGCCGCCGGCAGGTGCTGGTGCTGCGGTACTGGGCGGACCTCAGCGAAGCGGAGATCGCGGCCACCCTCGGCATCAGCCGTGGGGCCGTCAAATCGAACGCGAGCCGCGGGCTGGACGCGCTGGAACGGATCCTGGAGGGACGGGTATGACGCCCACGACGCACGACGGCGAGCATCCCGCCGAACGGCGGCTCCGGCAGGCCCTGGAGGCACGAGCCGCCGGGATCACCGTGCGCGAACTCCGCCCGGCCGATCCGCCGGGGCCGGGCCTGCGGCGGTCCCCGGCGGCCCGGCTGCGCGGGTTCACGCTGCCCCTGACCGGTCTCGCCGCGGCGGCTGCGGCCCTGGTGGGCTACCTGGTGCTCACCCCGGAACCGGCCCCGCCGCGGCCGGCCCCGCCCGCCGGCCACCAGCAGGGTCAGGCCGAGCACGACGAGCAGGAGCTTCTCGGGGTCGTCGCTGGAGACGAACCGG
>NZ_JBEOXU010000045.1:0-43272 GCF_040296725.1 Streptomyces sp. NPDC002044 | reverse complement strand
CCGCCGGGGGGCACGCCGGGCGGCCTCGGCGGCCCGGACGCGGGCGGGGCTCACCCCTGTCGTCAGCGGTGCCGTGCGTGCGGCGCTTGCCCCGCATGCCGTACTCGCCCTGCTTGCCGCGCGGTCGCGGGCTACGCGCTCTTGAACTCCTGGCGCTGGCGGCCCAGTCCCTCGATCTCCAGCTCCACGACGTCACCGGCGCGCAGGTACGGCTTGGGCTCGGGCTGGCCCATGGCCACGCCCGCCGGCGTGCCGGTGACGATGAGGTCACCGGGGTACAGCGTCATGAACTGGCTCAGGTACCGCACGACCTCGCCGACCGGGAAGATCTGGTCCGCGGTGGTGCCGTCCTGCTTCAGCTCGCCGTTGACCCACAGCCTCACGTCCAGGACCTGCGGGTCCGGCACCTCGTCGGCCGTGAGGAGCCAGGGGCCGACCGGGGTGAAGGTCTCGCAGTTCTTGCCCTTGTCCCAGGTGCCGCCGCGCTCGATCTGGAACTCCCGCTCGGAGACGTCGTTGACGAGCACGTAGCCGCCGACGTGGGCCAGGCCCTCCTCGGCGGAGGCCAGGTAGCGGGCGGTGGCGCCGATGACGACGCCGAGCTCGGCCTCCCAGTCGGTCTTCACGCTGCCGCGCGGGATCAGCACGGTGTCGTCCGGACCGCCCACGGTGTCGGCGGCCTTGAGGAACAGGATCGGCTCGGCCGGCGGCTCCGCGCCGACCTCGGCCGCGTGCCCGAAGTAGTTCAGCCCGATGCCCACGACCTTGCCGATGCGGCCGACCGGCGAACCGATGCGCAGTCCCTCGGCGCCCAGGACCGGAAGTGCGCCGGACTCCGCCGCTTCCCGCACCCGGGACAGCACGGCGTCGTCGGCCAGCAGGCCGCCGTCCACATCCGTGATCACGCCGGACAGGTCACGCAGGGTCCCGTCCTGGTCGAGCAGCGCGGGGCGCTCCGACCCGACCGGTCCGACACGCAGCAGCTTCATGGGCATTCTCCCGTGGTCGAGGGTGGTCGGCCCAAGGGCATGCCCCGGGCCGGACGATGGGTTGCGGCCATCGGAGGATTGGCTGATCCTCCAAGAAGTCGGCTCAATCCGCAAGACCCTGTTCACAGGGTGGAACGCGCGCCTCCACTGGTACGCGGCTCCGCCACCGCCCCGGCCACCTTGGCCGCCCCGGCCGCCCCGGCCGACGCCGCCCGCTCCGCGCGGTCCTTGCGACGCTGGAGCCAGATCCGCTCCGCCACCGACCACGCGGTGGTGGTCAGCAGGTACAGGCCGGCGGCCAGCGGCACCACGGCGGCGGTGATCAGGGTGCCGAAGGAGAGCAGGGGCAGTACGCCGCCCACCTTGCGCATCAGCTCCTGCTGCTCGGCGGTCATCTCGGCCGGCCGGCCCGCACCCGCCTTCGCCGCACCGGGCCTGACCCCGGCTTTGGCGCCCGCCTTGGTACCTGACTTGGCGCCCGCCTTGCCCCCCGCCCTCGCCCCGGGTGCCACCGCCGCCGAGCCGATGGCGGCGGCCGCACGGCGCCCCCGTACCGCGCTCCACGCCGCCACGGCCGCTATCGCGGCGAACAGGCCGAGGAACACCAGCCCCTGCGCCCCCAGCAGGCCGCCCTCCCCGAGCGCCCCGGACCACCGGGCTCCCAGCGGCGCCTCGAACAACCGCTGCCCGAGCAGCTCGTTGGCCGCCCCGCCGACCTCCGCCGCGGAGAACGCCTGGTACATCACGAAGAACACCGGCAGCTGCAACAGCATCGGCAGGCAGGTCGCCAACGGGGTCGTCCCCCGGAAGGCCGCGCGGCTCAGCGGGTAGAGGGCGAGCCGTACGAGGACGGTGAACAGCACGATCGCGGCCGCGGTCGCCGACTGGGCGAGCACCGGCTCCAGCAGCCGGCCCAACTGGGCGACACCGTGGGTGAAAGCGGACATGAGGGCCCTCCGGAGGGTCTCGTCGAACGTCGAAAGAGCCGCATCGACGACGCGTGGACGCACGGGGTGCGTGGACGCGCGGGAATGCGGGGGATGCGTTTCGGCGTGACGGCCCACGAGGGGCACCGGCGGGGATGGCGATCAGCGATCAGCGGGACAACGACCAGCCGGCGGGCGGCGGGTGCCGGAAGGCACCGGCCGGGAAGCCGGGAGGTGACGCGCCCCTACGCGGCCGTCGGGACGCTACGGCCGGGCGCCCTGGGCCGGGAGCGGCCCGAGGCGTCGGGGTCGCGCTGCGGCAGGAACGCGGTGCGCTGCTCGCGGTCGCGGAGCGCGGTGCGTATGCGGTGCGGCGGTACCGGCCGCACGAGCCGCGCGGCGGCGGCCAGGGCCTCGGAGCCCAGCGCGACGGTGGCCGCGAGGGCCAGCACCACGACGCCGAGGCCGCTCTCCCCGGCGAACAGTCCGAGGACACCGCCGAGGAGGACGAGGGAGAGCGTCAGCAGCGCCGACACCCCCGCCGTCCGGACCAGGTTTCCGAGGAGGGACGACGGGCGACGGCCGCCGCTTCGTTGCCGAGTCACACTGCCCGCCCCCTTCCCTCTCCCGCGCACCAGCTCGCACATGACCTCGCGTACGAACTCCCGTACGACGTCGGTCACTCGTATCCGATACTAACCGGGCCCACCGACAACCGGTACGGGTGCGGCCCCCGGCAGTGGGTCCCGGGCCAGCACCTCCTCGTCCGGCCGCCCGTCCCCGCTCTCCCGCGGGCCGATCCGGGACACCGTCAGCGCGACCGCCAGGTTCACGACGAGGGCGGCCATCCCCGCGTTCACCCCCCACACCGGGTCGTTCCCGGTGAAGACCAGCGCGCAGACCAGCGTGACGCCCGCAGCCAGCCCGCTCACCGCCCCTGCCGTCGTCAGCCCCCGCCACACCAGCCCCAGCAGCAGCATCGGGACCAGCTGCGCCATCCCCTCGTACGAGACGAGGGAGAGGCGCACCAGCGTGTTCGGGGCGACGTACGTCATCACCAGCGCCACCGCCCCGGCGATCACGACCACCGTCTGCGACGCCCGTTTCTGCCGCTCCCCCGCACCCCACCCCGGCACCAGCGACAGCACGCTCCGCCCCCACATCGTGCCGATGACCAGCATGAACACCGCCATCGGCACGATCGACGACAGCGCGGCCGCCACCCCGACCAGACCCACCGCCCAGGCCGGCAGCGAGTCCACCACCAGCGCGAACAGCGCGAGGTTGGAATCCGCCCCGGCCGGCCCCGGCACCACGAACAGCGCCGCCATCCCCAGCAGCATCGGCACGAAGAGCAGCACGTTGTAGGCGGGCAGCAGCATCGCGTTGCGGCGCAGCGCGTCGGCGTCGCGCGCGCCCAGGTAGCCCGCCACGGTGGTCGGGAAGATGACGACGGTGAGCGCGTTCAGCACGGTCGTGGACGCGAACCACGCGGTCCCCAGCTCGCCGCGCCCGCCCGGGCCGGCCCCGTGACCGGGGAGGGTCAGCCACTGCGGCCGCTCCGCCACGAGCCGGTCGAAGAGCTCCCCGTAGCCGCCGAAGTAGTGCAGGGGCACGTACACCGCCAGGAACCCCAGCGTGCCGATGACCAGCACGTCCTTGAGCACCGACACCCACGCGCTGCCGCGCAGCCCGCTGACGACGACGAAGCCGGTGGTGACGGCGAAGGCCACGAAGTACGCCCACCCCAGCGGGACGGCCCCGTAGGTGACCGTGGTGACGACGACGCCCATGCCGGTGATCTGGAGCTGGATGTACGGCAGCAGGAAGACGGTCGCGAGGACGGCGACGCCGGCTCCCAGCCAGGGGCGCCCGTACCGGTGGGCCACCATGTCGGTGATCCCGACGAGGCCGTGGCGCCGCGCGTAGTCCCACAGCAGCGGGCCGACGACGTACCCGAGGGCGTAGCCGCAGGTCATGTACGCGACCACGTACATGACCGGCGCCCCGTACGAGTAGCCCCAGCCGGCCGCCCCGAGGTAGCTGAAGCTGGTGTAGCCCTCGCCGGCCATCAGCACCCAGATGAACACGGTCCCCAGCGAGCGCCCGCCCACCGACCACTCGGCGAGCCCGCCCCCGCCCCCGCCGCGCCCGCGCACCGCGAGCAGCCCGAGCGCGACGGTCGCCACCATGGACACGGCGAAGACGCCGGTCGCCACGGCCGACGCGCTCACCGGTGGTCCCCCCGCCAGACCAGCCACACGGCGAGCGGCGTCACCAGCGTCGCCCCGGCACACCAGACGAGCAGGAACGGCACCCCGCCGATCCGCGGCTCCACCCGGTTCACGAACGGCAGCGCGACCACGAACAGCACGAAGGGAACGGCCAGCCAGGCCAGCTGCGGACGCTTCACCCGATTCGGAGGCATCGCAACACCCTAGGGGGCGGCTACGGCCGCAGCGTTCCCCACACCACCAGCCGGTACGTGGAGGTGTACTCGGGGGTGCAGGTGGTGAGGGTGATGTACGCGCCCGGCTCGCTGTACCCGTACTCCGGCTTGACCACGCTGCGCGGCACCGGCGCGATCACCCCGGTGTCCCGCTCGGTGGTCTCGCCGAGGACCTTCCCGACCACGTACGTGTACCTGCGCCCCCGGACGTCGACCAGCAGCTCGTCCCCCGCCCGCAGGCGGTTCAGGTACCGGAACGGCTCGCCGTGGGTGTTGCGGTGCCCCGCGAGCGCGAAGTTCCCGCGCGCGCCGGGCGCCGCGGTGCCGGGGTACTGGCCGGCGTACCCCTTGTCGAGGACGGTCCGCTTGTCGACGCCCCGGGCGACGGGGACGGAGAGGCCGAGGCGCGGGACGCGCAGGACGGCGTACGCCTGGCCGGCGCCCGCCGATGCTCCGGGGGCGGGGGCCTGGGGGGCCTTGGGGGCCGGGGCCCTGGACGCGGGGGCGGACGGCGCGGGGTCCGGCCCGGCGTCCGGCATGGCGTCCGGCATGGCGTCCGGCCCGGCCGGGGACGCCGACTCCCCGCCCGGGAGCCCGTATTGCCCCGCTCCATCCCCTCCGCCGGACTCGGCGGACTCGGCGCGGGCGGCGGCTTCGGCGGGGGTGGCGGGGGTGGCGGGGGCGCCCCACTCGCGCTCCAGGGCCCGTACGCGGTCCTGCGCGGCGGCGACGGCCTGCCGGTTGGTCCACCACACCTGGTGCACCACCAGCAACGCCACCACCACGCCCACGGTGGTGACCGCCTCGGCGCACACCCACAGCACCCGCGCGAACGCGACCCGCGGCACCCCTCGTACGCGACCCTGCACCACCACCGGTATGTGATCTCTCACGGGCGGCACCATAAGACCTCCCCCGCCAACTGACCAGCGGCAGTACGGTGTGAACCATGCGCCCCGACACGCCTGCCGAGCACATCGCCGAAGCCGAGCGCCTCATCCGCACGGCGACCCGCTACCCCGAGGACCAGGAGCCGTTGCTCCTCCAGGCCGCCGCCCACCTGGAACTGGGCGACGCGCGCGATCGGGCGAGCGCCCTGTACGACCTGCTCCTGACGTCCTCCCCCGCCGACCCGCTCCTGATCAAGGCCCTCCAGGCGGCCAACCTCTGGGAGTACGGCCACGAGGCGGAGGCCCGCGCCCTGATCTCCGGCATCCGCGCGGCCGCCCCCGCGGAACCGGCCCCCTGGGAGGTCATCGCGGAGGCCCTGGAGACCCACGACGAGCTGGAGGACTCGCACGACTGCTTCACCGAGGCCGCCACGCTCCTCATCACGGAGGACGCGCCGCTCACCCAGGCCACCACGGCCCTGCTGACCGGCCGCCACCGCGTCCGCCGCCTCCTGGGCCGGCCGCACGACGACTGGGACATGGTCGCCGACACCCGCCACATCGGCCCGATCCCGCTCGACGAACTCCACGACCCGAAGCGCATCTGGGCCCTGGGCTCCGACGACCCGGCGGAACTGCGCGCGGAGATCGCCCGCCTCCGCGCGGAACTGGGCGACCGCCGCGCGGCCCTCTCCCGCCCGTTCCCGGTGGCGATCCTGCACTGGCCCCAGCGCGAACTGGCCGAGCTCCTGACGGGCTACCCCACCCTCTCCGCGGAGTACCCCTCCCACGGCACCCACCTCGCCCGCATCGAGGCGTCCCTGCGCGCCCTGGCCGCCTCGGGCACCACGAACCTCGGCATCGTCACGGCGAGCGTCCCGTCCTACGAGGCCTTCGCGGCGTCGGAGAAGACCTCCCCGGCCTCCCCGTCCCTCCTGGCGGAGTACGCCACCACCCTGGCCGCCCGCGGCAAGGCCACCCCGTGGCCCCCCACCCCGACGGCACCCTGCTGGTGCACCTCGGGCAAGCCGTACTCGGAATGCCACGGCACCTCGAACTGACCTGAACCAGCTGACGGGCGGTCCGTTCTCAGCCGTGCAGGCATATTTGGGGACACGAGTCCATCACATCACGCCAGCCATTGTCAGGGGTCGTTGATAAAAGAGGCAGTACCGATCAAGCCCCGAGGAGACTCCGTGACATCTGGTTCCCGCTCCAATGCTGCGAAGCCCGTCACCGGACTCCACGAGACTCTGATCACGAGCGGGCTTGAGGAAAAGCTCAAGGAGCTGATCTCCTCAGGAAGCGTGGTCATAGCCGACCAGGTCAGCGGGGAGTCGTCCCAGCACGTCCTGACCCGGCACATCTCCCGGGCGGTCGGCGAAGCCTTGAAAAGGCTCCCACCGACCGAGCAGGTCGATGCGGCGAACGTGATCCTGCACTCCCTGGCCACCCTCGACGGAGAGACAAGGACAGGCACCCAGGAGTGGGCGGGTCCCCTTGTCGACGGTCCTCGTCAACTGCTCGCCGTCTCCGGTCGCGCAGCCTCCGAGACCTACACGGTCCGCCCGTCCACTCCGTTGTCGGAGACGGCTCTCATCACCAACTCCCCCGACGATCCGAGCCTCGGCTCGGAGCTCCGAGCCGAGCTGGCCACAGCCGACCGCATCGATCTGCTGTGCGCCTTCGTGAAATGGACGGGCTTGCGCGTCCTGGAGCAGTCGCTCAAGGCTGCTGCGGCACGGGGCGTGCCCCTGCGTGTCATCACCACGACGTACATCGGTGCCACAGAACGCAGGGCACTGGACCGACTCGTCCGCGAGTTCGGTGCGCAGGTGAAGGTGAACTACGAGCTCCGCTCCACCCGGCTCCATGCCAAAGCTTGGCTGTTCCGCCGCGACTCGCGATTCGACACCGCTTACGTCGGCAGCTCCAACCTGTCAAAAGCAGCACTGCTCGACGGCCTGGAGTGGAACGTGCGGCTGTCCAGTGTCGCGACCCCCGACGTTTTGCGAAAATTCGAAGCCACCTTCGACTCCTACTGGAATGAACGGGCCTTCGAGTCCTACAACCCCGATGTCGATGCCGCCCGTCTGGACGAAGCGCTCCGAATCGCCGGCGGCTCCAGCAAGGACAGGGATGCCGCGCGCGTCATCAGCCTCTCGGGCCTGGAAGTACGCCCTTTCCCCCATCAGCGCGACATGCTGGAGCGGCTCGGAGTCGAGCGTACGGTGCACGACCGTCATGCCAACCTGCTGGTTGCGGCGACCGGTACCGGCAAGACGGTGATGGCAGCGCTCGACTTCAAGCAACTCCAGCAGATCCTGGGGCGCCCGCTGCGCCTGCTGTTCATAGCGCACCGCAAGGAAATCCTGGAGCAGTCCCTGCGCACCTACCAGGACGTACTGGTCGACCCCAACTTCGGCGAGCTGCTCTGCGACGGCGAGGTACCGAAGGCCTGGGACCACGTCTTCGCAAGCGTCCAGTCCCTGACGGCAAAGACCCTGGACACGCTCGCCTCGAACCATTTCGACGTCGTCGTCTTCGACGAGTTCCACCACGGCACGTCACCCACCTACCGCAGGGTGCTTGACCACTTCACACCGAAGGAACTGCTCGGTCTGACCGCCACCCCTGAACGCATGGACGGCCTGAACATCCAGGACGAGTTCTTCGAAGGACGCATTGCAGCCGAGATGCGCCTGTGGGAGGCGTTGGAGGCAGATCTCTTGTGCCCGTTCCACTACTTCGGCATCACCGACAACACCGACATGAGCGCCCTTGCATGGAAGCGCGGAGCGTACGACACCCAGGCCCTCAGCGCCCTCTTCACCGGCAACGAGGCGCGAGCCCGGCTCGTTATCCGCGCGCTCCAGGACAAGCACAGCGCACCGGAGACGATGCGCGCACTGGGGTTCTGCGTGTCCGTGGCGCACGCGCACTTCATGGCCGACTTCTTCAATCGCGCCGGCTTCCACGCCCTGGCTCTGTCCGGAGGGACGCCGCGCGACGAGCGGAAGGCAGCACTGGACGCGCTGAAGGCCGGCAAGCTCAACGTCATATTTTCTGTCGACCTTTTCAACGAGGGCCTGGACGTGCCCGACGTGGACACCTTGCTGCTCCTGCGTCCCACCTCCAGTGCCACCGTCTTCCTGCAGCAACTGGGTCGTGGGCTACGGCGGAGCGAGAACAAGTCCGTTCTGACCGTCCTTGACTTCATCGGGCAGCACCGGAAGGAGTTCCGCTTCGAGGAGCAGTTCCGCGCCCTGACCAACCTGACCCGCAACCGTCTCCTCACCAGCGTCGAGAACGACTTCCCGAAGCCGCCGCCCGGCTGCCAGATCATCCTTGAGCCCAAGGCCAAGGACTTGATCATCGAGAACATCCGGAACCAGATCAACGTCAACGTCACACAACTCACCCGGGAAGTCACAGCCCACGCCACGACGGAACTCTGCGTGTACCTCAAGGAGAGCGGCCGAAGGATCAGCGAACTGTACCGGGGGAACGGAAACTCCTGGACGGGCCTGCTGCGGCGGGCAAAGCTGCTCACCACCCCCGTCCCGGAAGGCGAGGACGCGCTCCTCAAGCGCGTGTCAGCCTTCCTCCACGTGGATGATCCGGAACGTATCCGTTCGTATGCGGCGCTCATCACGGACGGCGCTCCGGCCTACGCCGATCTCGACGCGCAGGGCCAGTCCTACGCCCGCATGTTCTTCTTCTCCCTCTGGCCGCTCGGAGCCGGCTTCTCGCGCTACCAGGACGGCTTCGACTCCCTCCGCTCACACCACGCCTTCCGCGATGAGCTCCGTCAGGTACTCGCCCACGACTTGGACCGGACCGAGCACGTTCCCGTTGCCCTGACCGGTGACCATGCGGCCCTGCCGTTGACCGTGCACGCTTCGTACAGTCGGGAGGAGATCCTCCCCGCCTTGGGTCAGGGCGAGCTCGGCGGCTCCTTGCCGGGACACTTCCGCGAGGGGGTGAGGTGGTGCGAGGGCATCCGGACGGACGCTCTCTTCGTCACGCTGGAGAAGGACGCCAAGGACTTCTCCCCCCAGACCCAGTACAAGGACTACGCGTCGGGTGAGTGCCAGTTCCACTGGGAGTCACAGAACTCCACCTCGGACACCTCCCCCACGGGGGTGCGGTACCGGACGCACGCGGAGAAGGGCTCACACGTCCTGCTCTTCGTCCGGCGCTTCAAGAAGACGGACATCGGAGGTCCTCAGGCCTGGATGCTGCTCGGGCCGGCCGAGTACGCCGACCATGAGGGCAGCAAGCCGATGGGGATCGAGTGGAAATTGCACCACGAGATCCCCGCTCACGTCCGCTCCTACTCGGCCATCAGCGGCTGACGAGCACCTCTGCACCTCCTCACCCCGTTCCACGGAACAGGTGGAGTTGCTGGTGGCCGCGGGCCGTTGTCGTGGGTGGGGTGGGGCGGGTCGCCGCCAGGGTGAGGAGGGTGCGGAGGGCCGTCACGACTTCCGTCGGGGTGTCGCGGATCATCGACGGGGTGGCGCTGACCACCAGGACGCCGTGGGACTCCAGGCGCAGGCGGCGGCGGAGCGTGGCGTGCCAGGCGTCGCGGGTGTAGTGGTACTCCGCCGAGTCGATCTCCAGGGCTACGCCCTCGTCGGGCCAGTACGCGTCCGGGCTGGCCAGGAACGTGCCGTCCGGGGTGTGGAGGCGGGCGTTCCACAGGGGGGTCGGGAGGTCCGTCGCCGTGAGGGTGTCGCGGGCCCGGGCCTCGGCGATCGAGCGGACTCCGGCGAGCAGTTCCGCCGCCGCGGCGGCGATCGCGGGGCGGGTGAGGAGGCGGGAGGCGCGGAGCTCGGCGTGCAGGTCGTGCGGGTGGCACCAGCCGGCCTGGACGACGCCCGCGAGGACCGCCCGGACCCGGTCGGGGTCCTCCGTGCGGGCGGCGAAGTCGGCGGCCGCGCGTACGGGGCGGGTGCTGGGGACGCCGGACACCGTGATGGTGCGCGGCCAGCGGGAGGTCGGGAGCGGGCGTACGTGCCCGGTGGCGGCGAGCCGGCGCGGGGAGCGGATCAGTACGTCGACGGGGCTGCCGGGGGCGTACGGGGCTTCGCGGATGCCGAGCAGGGCGAGGGCGGTGGCGCCGGTGAGGGCGGCCGTGTCGCCGGCGAGGGGGTCCGCGGCGGGCTCGGCGGCGTACAGGACGGCGGAGAGGGCGCGTTGGCGCTGATCCGGGGGGCCGGTCTGGAGGAGGTAGACCCGCGGCAGCAGGCGCTGCCAGGGGCCGCCGGGCCGGGCGCGGGAGGTGATCGTGCCGGCGGGGACGCCGGCGGCGACGAGCTGGTGGCGCGTGACCAGGTTGAGCTGCCGACGGGCCGCCCGTGGCGGGTGGTGGGCTGGGTGGTGGGGCGCGGGGTGGGGTGCGTGAGGCGGTGGGGAGTGGGGCACGTTGTGCCGCTGGGGCTTGTGGTGCTCGACTGGCTTGTGGTGCTCGACTGGTTCTTGGTGCTCGCCGGGATGGTGGTGCTCGACTGGCTTGTGGTGTTGGGCATGGTGCTTGTGGTGTTCGGGGGGCTGCGGGGGCTGTTCGCCGTACGGGTGGTGCCGGTCCGGCTGGTGCCGGTCGGGGCGGGGGTGGGGTTGCCGCGTGGTGATCATGCGGCCGGTATGCCCCGCTACGGGGGCGGCGTACCGTCGTCAGCGGCCCGGGTGCTCCGGGGACAGGAAGACCACGACCCCCGTCTCGGTGCCGGGCCGGGCCGGGACCTCGTGCCAGCCCAGGCGGCGGTAGGTGGCCACCGTGTCCCGGGCGAGGCGGGACGTCAGCAGCCAGGCCCGCCGGTCCGGGGCGTCGGCGGTGATCTCGGTGAGCAGGGCGCGGCCGGTGCCGTGGCCGCGCGCGTAGGGGCGTACGGCGAGTTCGTCTATCTCCAGCGCACCGGTCAGGAGCTCCTTCACCCGGGCCGCGCCGAGCTGGGCGGTCACCTGGGCGTAGCCGCGGATCTTGGGGAAGGCCGCCGGTGTGATCCAGCCCGTGGCGAAGCCGTCGATACCGGTCGCGGACTGGGCGAACGCGGTACGGAATCCACGGCGCCGGGCGTCGGCGGGGAGACGGGTCGCGAACTGGCGAATGGTTTCTTCACCCTCGTTCCACGGCGGGCCGGAGAAGACGTCGGCATAGACGTCGACCAGTTCGTCCGCGAGGTCGAGGACGGCCTGTCCGTAGCAGATCACGTTGTTCTGGCTCCTGAGGTCGGGTGCTGCGGGGTCGGTGGGGATTTTCCCATTTTGGGTTGGGAGAGTGAATTTATGGGCTTCGCGTTCCCGTCCCGTACACCGCACGGATCCGGCGAGTATGCGACAAATCACCACCGCACTTTCCGTGTCGGGGCACCCGGCGACCGCGTTGAGCAGCCGTGGACAGAATGCTGCGGACGGCCGGCCGGTGCGCGCTCGCCTTCCTTCTCGCCCTGGGTGTACTGGCGTTGCTGCCGAGCGCCGTACGCGACGCCGTGCCGGACTCGGTGATCGGCGGTGCCGTGATCGTGCTGGTGTGGGTACTGGGTGCCCGTCGGGTGGCCGGGCGATCGCGTTAGCCTCGCCCTCGCCCTCGCCCCTCGTACTCGTACTCGTACTCTCACAGTGAAGCTCATAGGACAAGACGACCGAAGGAGTTGGACATGGCTCGGGTACCGAGTTCCGTCGTGGCGGCGGCCGGTCTGGTCGGCGGGTACGCCGTCGCCCGGTGGACCAAGAAGCGGCCCCTGGGCGGTGTCGTACTCGGCGCCGCCGGGCTCGCGGCCGGACGGGAGTGGCACCGGCGGGGCGGTGTGCCCGCGGCCGCCGGGCTCGGGGCGCTGTACCTCGCCGGGTTCGCCGGCGCGCACCCGCTGGCCAAGAAGGTCGGCGCCTGGCCGGCCGTGCTCGGGGCGGCCGGCGTCGTCGCCGCCACCGCCTGGGCCGTCTCCGACCGCGCGTAGCAGCCGCCGAGCGCGCGTAGCCGCCGCCGAGCGCGGCCCGCGCGCCGGGCCCCCGCCAGCCCCGGCCCCCGGGCCGGGCCAGGGCCGAGGCCCGGCTCCGGGGCCACCCCATGGCCGGCCCGCCCCGCCCCGCCCCTCGCTACGCGCCGAACGCCTGCGACACCGAGTAGATCAGCAGGCCCGCCAGGGCACCGACCACCGTTCCGTTGATCCGGATGAACTGCAGGTCCCGGCCGATGTGCGCCTCGATCTTGCGGGACGTGTGCTCGGCGTCCCAGCCCGCCACCGTGTCCGTGATCAGCGAGGTGATCTCGGCGCGGTAGGTCGTGACGACGTACACCACCGCCCCCTCGATCCAGCCCTCCACCTTGTCCTGGAGCCGGCCGTCCGTGGCCAGCCTGGCCCCCAGCGTCATCAGCGAGGACCGGACCCGCAGGCGCAGCGCGCTCTGCTCGTCCTCCGCCGCCGAGATCATCATCGACCGCACCGCGGTCCAGGCGGAGGCGATCACGTCCTGCACCTCGTCGCGCGCCAGCAGCTCGGACTTCAGGCGCTCTATGCGCGCCCTGGTCTCCGTGTCCGACTGGAGGTCGGACGCGAAGTCCGTCAGGAACCGGTCCACCGCGCCGCGCGCCGGGTGTTCCGGCATGTCGCGCATCTCCGTGACGAAGCGGAGCAGTTCCTTGTACACCCGGTCGCCGATCTTGCGGTCCACGAACCGCGGGGTCCAGCCCGGCGCCCCGCCCTGGACCGCGTCCATCACCGCTTCCCCGTGCGTGACCAGCCAGTCGTGGGCCCGCGCGCACACGAGGTCGACGGCCCGGTGGTGCCCGCCGTCCGCGACGACCCGCTCCAGCGTCTTGCCGATGCCCGGCGCGATCTCCGCCGTCTCGGCCCGCCGGGTGATGGCCTCGCCCACGACGGCCTGCACGTCGGAGTCGCGCAGTACGGTCAGGGCCCCGCGCAGCGCGGTCGCCAGTTCCGCCGTGACCCGGTCGGCGTGCTCCGGCTCGGCCAGCCAGGCGCCGAGGCGGCCGCCGATGCCGAGGGCGTGCAGTCGGGCGGTGACCACGTCGGAGGAGAGGAAGTTCTCGCCGACGAACTCGCCGAGGGACACCCCCAGCTGGTCCTTCTTGGTCGGGATGATGGCGGTGTGCGGGATGGGAAGGCCCAGCGGCCGCCGGAAGAGGGCGGTGACCGCGAACCAGTCCGCGAGCGCGCCGACCATGCCGGCTTCGGCCGCGGCGGCCACGTACCCGGCCCAGCCGCCCGCGCCCCAGGCGTTCTGCGCGTACTTGGCCAGGACGTAGACCAGGGCGACCAGGACCAGCAGCCCCGTCGCGGTGGTCTTCATCCGGCGGACGCCGTGGCGGCGCTCCTCGTCGGCCGCGCTGAACACGAAGGCCCCGCGGGCGGGCGCCGAGGGCCGCGCCGCCCGCCCGGTCGCCGATGGCCCGCCCGGCGGCGGTCCCCCGGGCGGGGGCTCGATCGGCGGCGGGGCACTGCCTCCGGCGGTGGTGCGGTTGTCCACGTGCTCCTGCTTTCCCCGGGGACGCCGGTTTGTCTGCATAGCATCCGACTCCCGGGAGGCGCGAGGAGTTCCCGGCACGCCGTGTCACTCCCGCCGGCGCCATCGCGCCCCCGTACGGACACCCGTGCGCGTACCCGCGTCCGGACCGCTCAACGGGGATCCGGGGAGCCCGCCCGGCACCGGGCCGGTCAGGCACCCGGCCGGTCCGCCGGACGAACACGCCCGGCGCCCGAACACGCCCGGCCCCGCCCGGCGCCCGCCGGCTCCGCCCCGCCCCCGCTCAGTGCTTCTTGCGCAGCGACTTCGGACCGTCGAAGCCCTTGGGCGGCTTGGGAGCCTTGACCTTGATCTCCACTCCGCCCCAGAACGCGAAGCCGGTCACCACCACCCGCGGCGCGCCCGGCTGGGCCGGTCCCGGGGTGTCGCGCTGGTCGAAGGCGCCCATCACACCGATGCCCCGGACGTCGACCTCCACGCCGGGCGGCACCGTGATCTGGACGCCTCCCATGACCGCGACGCAGTTGATCACGACCTCGCGCTGGGCGAAGTCCGCCTCGCGCAGGTCGAGTTCCCCGCCGCCCCAGAACGCCACCGCGTCGAAGCGCGCGGGCACCGTCCACCGGCCCTTGCGCTGGAAGCTCGACATGACCGCGACCGCCCCGGAGGACCTCGCCGTCTCCCTGCCCACCCGCTCGGCCCACGGCCGCACCGTGCCCCCGCCCGCGAGCGGCACCGGCGTCGGGGAAGCCGCCGGGACGACACCCCCCGGGACGCCCGGCACCGCCGGCAGATCGCGCGTCAGCGGTTCCAGTTCCGCGTACGTACGGGACGTGTAGGCCGCCTCCAGGCGCTCCTCGAACTCCTCCATGTCGAGCCGGCCCTCGGCCACGGCGTCGCGCAGCCGCTCGACCACCCGGTCCCGGTCGGCATCGGACGCCCTCAGCTCCGGCAACGGCTTCTCCGGCCGCTCGTCACTCATGTGGCCCAGCCTATGCACTGATCCACGGGAGTTGTACGGCCCGCGGCCCCCACGGGCCCCGGGGCCGACCCTGATTTATCCCCGACCCCGGGACGGCTCCACCCCCGCCCCGCGGACACCCCGCCCCGCGGACACCCCGCCCCGCGGACACCCCCTCACCCCCGCCCCCTCACCCCCGGCCCGCGTACATCCGCGCGATCACGTCCTCGATGTCCGGCTCCCGCACCGACAGGTCCACCAGCGGGTACTCCGCCGCCACCGCCGCCACCAGCGGCGCCGCCGACGCCCCCGCCGGGAACGCCAGCCACTGCCGCGGCCCGTCCACCTTCACCACCCGCGCGCCCGGCACGCTGATCGGCGCGAGCTCCCGCTCCAGGTCCACCACCAGCGTCCGTTCGCTCTCGCCGACCGACCCCGCCGAGTGCAGCCCCTGCAGCGGCCCGTCGTACATCAGCCGGCCGTGGTCGATCACCATCACCCGCTCGCACAGCTGCTCGATGTCCTGGAGGTCGTGCGTGGTCAGCAGCACCGTCGTGCCGAGCTCCTCGTTCAGCTGCCGCAGGAAGCCGCGCACCTTCGCCTTGCTCACCACGTCGAGCCCGATCGTCGGCTCGTCCAGGTACAGGACGTCCGGATCGTGCAGCAGCGCCGCCGCGATGTCCCCGCGCATCCGCTGCCCCAGCGAGAGCTGACGCACCGGCACGTCGAGCAGCTCGGCCAGGTCCAGCCGGTCCACGCAGCGCTCCATGTTCTCCTTGAACCGCGCCGCCGGAATCCGGTACATCCGCCGCATCAGCCCGTACGAGTCCTTCAGCGGCAGGTCCCACCACAGCGTGGTCCGCTGCCCGAAGACCACCCCGATCCGGTGCGCGAGCCGCAGCCGCTCCCGCGCCGGGTCGATGCCCGCGACCCGCAGCCGGCCGCCGCTCGGGGTCAGGATGCCGGTCAGCATCTTGATCGTGGTCGACTTCCCGGCGCCGTTGGGCCCGATGTAGCCGACCATCTCGCCCCGGGCCACCTCGAAGCTGAGCCCGTCCACGGCCCTGACCTGACGTTTCTCCCGGCGCATGAGACCCACCCTGCGCCGTACGTCGAACACCTTCTCGACCCCGTCCAGCGAGATCAGCGCATCCGTCACAGCCGCCACGGCCATCACCCCTAGCTTCCCGTGCTTCGGTACGAACGGACGCCCGCACGCCACGCCAGCGACGCGGGCAGGAACACGGCGAACGCCACCAGCGGGCTCACGAACGCGGCCCACTGCGGCAGCCCCAGCGGATCCGGCCGCCCCAGCAGGTACAGCGCGGGCAGCCAGTTGACGAAGGCCAGCGGGACGATGAAGGTCACCCCGCGCAGCAGGTCCTTGCCGAACACCGTCGGCGGGTACTGGAGCATCGTGCAGCCCCCGTACGTGAAGGAGTTCTGCACCTCCGCCGCGTCCCCGGCCAGGAACTGGAACGCCGCCCCCGCCACCATCACCGCGCCGAAGATCGCCGCCCCCGCCGTGATCATCACCGGCACCAGCAGTACCTTGCCGACGGTCCACTCCAGGTCCAGCGCGGACAGCGCCCAGAGCAGCAGCCCCAGCCCCTGCACGATCCGGCCCAGCCGGCGCAGCGCGAAGCGGTCCGCCGCGACCTGCGCGAGCACCGGGACCGGACGCACCAGCATGGTGTCGAGCGATCCGTCGCGGATGCGGGAGCCGATCCGGTCGGTGTTGCCCAGGAGCAGGTCCGCCAGGCCCAGGGAGGCCGAGCAGGACCCGTACAGCAGGGCGACCTCGGGCAGCGTGAACCCGCCCAGGACGTCCACGTGCGTGAACATGATGGAGATCGCGACGAAGTCGAGCAGCGTGATCGCCGCGTTCCCGAACGTCGACAGGAAGAAGGACGTCCGGTACGTCATCGTCGACCGGATCCACATCGCCACGATCAGCCCGTAACCGCGCACCCCCTCCACGGCACGGTTGCGCCGGGGCAGCTCCGGCTCCCGCTCCGTCCGGCTCCGCGCCAGCACCGCCTCAGCCACCCTGGACCACCACCTTCCGCGTCGCCGCCGACTGCACCAGCCGGCCGGCCCCCAGCAGGACCGCCGCCCACCCGGCCTGGAACGCCAGCGCCCCGGCCGCCGCCCCCGCCCCCGCGTGCTCGCCCAGCAGCACGTCCATCGGGACCTGGAGCATCGCCGCCCACGGCAGGACCCGGACGAGCTCGCCGAAGCCGCCCGGGAACACGGTCAGCGGCAGCAGCATCCCGGAGAAGAAGATCGTGACCACGGTGGCCATCAGGTTGATCCCCGCCCCGTCCATCAGCCAGAACGCCGCCAGCCCCAGCAGGTAGCGCAGCGCGAAGCTCACCACCAGCCCGAGCGTGACGGACACCAGGAACAGCAGCCAGCGCGCCGGGTCCACCGGCAGCGCCAGCGGGAAGGCCAGCGCCCCCGCGACCAGCGGCAGCACCCCGCGCCCCGCCAGCTGGAAGGCCGCCCGGCCCAGATCGGCCGCCAGCCACCACATCTGGAGGTCCGCCGGCCGGTACAGGTCAACGGCGATGTCCCCCGTACGGACCCGCTCCTGTATCTCCTCCTGGAACCCGCCCCCGATGAGCGCCGCAGCGGCCAGCAGCGCCTGACTGACCCATACGAAGGTCAGGGCCTGCGCCTGGTCGTAGCCCCCGAGCCCGGGGCGCTCCTCCCACAGCGCGATGTACGTGTACGCGACGATGAAGCCGAACACGGTGTTCGTGAACACCCCTGCCGCCGTCGCCATCCCGTAGGTGGCGTAACGCCGGAATCCCCCGGCCGCGACCGCCAGGTAGAGACGCACCGACGACCGGATGCCCCCGCCAGCTCTCTGACGCACCGTATCCCTCCGTTTCCCACGTCGTTCCTACGTCGGCCAAAGCGCGCGAGCTTAGTGCGGAGGGGCGATCCCCGCGACCGGTTTACGCCCGTCCGGCGCGGAACCCGTGGCCATCGGGTAGACACCATGAGGTACAGAAGTGGATATTTCGTACGGCGCCGAGGAGTCCTGGAGATGAGCGACCCGTCACCACCACCGGGCTGGACCCCTCGAGACCCGGACACCCCACCCGGAGAACCGCGGGCGCGGCAGCCCCAGGAGCCACCCGGGCGACAACCCGGGCAGGCCGGCACCCCAGCCGGTCCCGGCAGGCCCGACGCACCCCCCGAGCCCGGCAAGCCCGGCAAGAAGGCCCGTCGCCGCCGGACCGGCCGGCGCCGCTTCCTCCCCACCTGGCGCATGCTCGCGGGCGGCGTCCTGCTGGCCGTCCTGCTGCTCGGCGGCGCCCTCGTCGCCGGCTACCTCCTGGTCGACATCCCGCCGGCCAACGCCGCCGCGACCGCCCAGTCGAACGTCTACCTCTACTCCGACGGCTCCCTGATCGCCCGCGACGGCGAGGTCAACCGGGTCAACGTCCCGCTCTCCCAGATCCCCCGGACCGTCCAGGAAGCCGTACTGGCCGCAGAGGACCGCGACTTCTACTCCGAACGGGCGGTCGACCCCAAGGCGATGCTCCGGGCCGCCTGGAACACCGCGACCGGCAAGGGCACCCAGTCCGGCTCCACCATCACCCAGCAGTACGTGAAGAACTACTACCTGGGCCAGGAGCAGACGATCAAACGCAAGGCCAAGGAGTTCTTCATCGCGATCAAACTCGGCCGCGAGAAGTCGAAGGACTACATCCTCGAGGGCTACCTGAACACCAGCTACTTCGGCCGCAACGCCTACGGCATCCAGGCCGCCTCCCAGGCGTACTACGGCAAGGACACCGACCGGCTCACCACCGCCGAGGGCGCCTACCTCGCCACCCTCCTCAACTCCCCCAGCGCCTTCGACGTCGTCTCCCACCCGCAGAGCCGCCCGCGCGCCGTCGCCCGCTGGAACTACGTGCTCGACGGCATGGTGAAGAAGGACTGGATGCCCGCCGCCGAACGTGCGGCCACCCGGTTCCCCGAGCCCGGCAAGGTCCGCACCGCCGCCGGGCTGTCCGGGCAGCGCGGCTACCTCGTCGAGGCCGTCAAGGACTACATCGTCGAGCGGAAGGTCCTCGACGACAAGACCCTCGCAGAGGGCGGCTACCGCATCACCACCACCATCGACCGGCGCCGCCAGAACGCCTTCGTCGAAGCCGTCGACGACGAGATGGTCAGCAAGCTCGAACCGGCGAAGCGCAAGGCCGACCGCCTCGTACGGGCCGGCGGGGTCTCCATCGACCCGGCCACCGGCAAGGTCGTCGCCCTGTACGGCGGCATCGACTACACCAGGCAGTACGTGAACAACGCGACCCGGCACGACTACCAGGTCGCCTCCACCTTCAAGCCGTTCGTCTTCGCCGCCGCCGTCGAGAACGGCTCCCGCACCCAGGACGGCCGCCGCATCACCCCCCAGACGATCTACAACGGCGACAACAAGCGCCGCGTCGTCGGCACCCGCATCCCCTACGCCCCCGAGAACGAGGGCCAGGTGTCGTACGGCAACATCACCGTCAACACCGCCACCGACCTGTCCGTCAACACCGTCTTCGCCCAGATGGTCGTCGACGTCGGCACCGACGCGGTCAAGAAGACCGCCGTCGCCCTCGGCATCCCCGAGGACACCCCGAACTTCGACTCCGGACCGGCCATGGCGCTCGGCACGATGCAGGCCAGCGTCCTGGACATGACCCAGGCGTACGCGACCCTCGCGGACCACGGCCGCCACACCCCCCACACCTTCCTGGAGGAGATCACCAAGGGCGGCGACACCCTCAGGCTCCCCGACCGCAACCCCGCCCAGGCCGTCAGCCGCGAGGCCGCCGACACCACCACCTCGATGCTCATCAGCGTCGTCGACAACGGCACCGGCACCGCCGCCCTCGCCGCCGGCCACCCCGCGGCGGGCAAGACCGGAACCGGCGAACTGGACCGCTCCGCCTGGTTCGCGGCCTACACCCCGGACCTGGTCACGGTGGTGTCGATGATGGGCCAGGACCCCGACACCGGAACCCTCCAGTCCCTGTACGGCGCCCTGGGCGAACCCCGGATCGGCGGCGGCGGATACCCCGCCCGCATCTGGGCCGCGTACACGAAGACAGCCCTGGAGGGCACCGACCCGCTCGACTTCGAACTCGACCTGCAACCGGGCGCGGTCCAGCCCCCGCCCTCGCCCCTGCTCCCGCCGTCCGAATCCGACACGCCGCCGCGCACCCCGGGCGGCCGTACGCCGACACCCCCGCAGCGCCCTAGCCGCCCGACGCCCCCCACCCCGACCACGGGCGGGCAGGACCAGGGGGGCCGGACGGACGGCGGACAGACCGACAACGGCCGGACGGACGGCGGCACCACCGACGGCGGCCAGAGCCAGGGCGGGCAGACACAAGGAGGCCAGACGAACGGCGGCCAGACGGACGGCGGCACCAGCGCGGGCGACCAGGGCGGCACCACCGCGGGCACCCAGGGCACGGACGGCGGCGCGACCGAGGGCCAGCGCCCGCCGCCGTCGGCGTTCCTGGAGTAGCGCGGCGGCCCGCCGGGGGGCGTGGCCGGCCCGGCGCCGGCCGAGGGCGGGGGCGGGGGCCGGTGGCCGGCCAGGGCCCGGTCAGTGGCCGGAGGTCACCTTCAGCCCCACCACGGCGACCAGCAGCAGGCCGATGAAGAAGATCCGGGCGGCGGTGACGGGCTCACCCAGCACCGCCATGCCGAGCACGGCCGCACCGGCGGCGCCGATGCCCACCCACACCCCGTACGCCGTACCGATCGGCAGGGTCTTGGCGGCATAGGACAGCAACACCATGCTGGCGACGATCCCGGCGCCCGTGAACACACTGGGCCACAGCCGGGTGAAACCCTCGGTGAACTTCATTCCGATCGACCAGCCGACTTCGAGCAGACCGGCGACGAGCAGCAGGATCCAGGCCATGACGGCACCTCCGGGACGAGAGCGAACGGGGTGCGTCGTCTTGTCCTCAACCCGGTACGGCGCGTCTCGTCGGGGTACCCCCACCGTAGCAAAGGGCGGTGTGCGGGGCCGGTGACCCTGGTCACCGGCCCCGCACACCGCCCGTCGTCCGCTGTCCGGCGTTCGCCGTCCGCTCGCTAGAGGTACAGCCCCGTGGAGTCCTCGGACCCCTCCAGCCGCTCGGCGGCAACGGCGTGCAGGTCCCGCTCGCGCATCAGCACGTACGTCGCACCCCGCACCTCTACCTCGGCCCGGTCCTCCGGGTCGTACAGCACCCGGTCGCCGGGCTCGACGCCCCGCACGTTCTGCCCGACCGCGACCACCTCGGCCCAGGCCAGCCGCTTGCCCACCGCGGCCGTCGCCGGGATGAGGATGCCGCCGCCCGAGCGGCGCTCGCCCTCCGGCAGGTCGGACTTCACGAGCACGCGGTCGTGCAGCATGCGGATGGGCAGCTTGTCGTGGGTGGTTTTCTCGCTCACGCCCCGAACCTACCCGCCCGCACGCACCCCGTACGCCGCAGGGGTCACCGGCGCCTACGGCGCGCCGACACCACGAGCAGGCCGACGACACCGACCGCCAGCAGCGCGACGGGCACGATCCGCTCGACGCGCGGAGCGCCGTCCTCGTCGCGGAACCGGCTCGTCACGTCCGTCACCAGACGGTTCACCGACACGTAGGCGCGCCCGGCGGTGTGGTCGACCGTCGAGGCGACCTTGGCCTTCGCGTCCCCGATGATCGTCTTCGGGTGCATGCGCACACCGATCTCGTCGAGCGTCTCGGCGAGCTGCTCGCGGCGGCGGACGATGTCCGCCTCGATCTGTGCGGGGGTCCTGGCTTCCGGCACCGCGCTGCCTCCGTCGTCGTGTGGTCTGTGGGCATGATCCGTCGTGGACACTCTGTCAGCTTAGGCTCATGCCGTACCGATCCCCTCCCGAGGAGACTGTCTGACATGAGCGAGCGACTCCAGCCGGGCGACACCGCCCCCGCCTTCACCCTGCCCGACGCGGACGGCAACGAGGTCTCGCTCGCCGGCCACAAGGGCCGCAAGGTGATCGTCTACTTCTACCCGGCCGCTCTGACGCCGGGCTGCACGAAGCAGGCCTGCGACTTCACGGACAACCTGGACGTCCTGGCGACGGCGGGCTACGACGTCATCGGCGTCTCCCCCGACAAGCCGGAGAAGCTGGCGAAGTTCCGCGAGCAGGAACACCTGAAGGTCACCCTGGTCGGCGACCCCGAGAAGGGGGTCCTGACGGCGTACGGCGCCTTCGGCGAGAAGAAGCTGTACGGCAAGACGGTGACCGGGGTGATCCGCTCCACGGTGGTCGTGGACGAGGAGGGCAAGGTCGAGCACGCCTTCTACAACGTCAAGGCCACCGGCCACGTAGCGAAGATCATCAAGGACCTGGGCATCTGACCCGGCCCCTTTCCGCGACGGAGCGGCCCGCACCCCCGGTGCGGGCCGCTCCGTTTATCGGCCGATACGCCCCGTAACCGCCCGCCCACCACCCCGTTACTCCGTACGAGGGCCGCACACGCGGCCGGGGACGGAAATGGGAGGGGGCGGGGATGCCGGTCAGCCCGTACACGAGGGAACGCCTGGCGGAGGCGGCACAGGGGGCACGGACGCTGTCCGAGGCGCTGGAGCGACTGGGGGTGGACCCGGAGAACCGGTCCCGGAGGCGGTACCTGCACCTGCGCATGCGGCGGCTGGGCGTGGCCGTAGCCCACTTCGAGCGCGAGGGCGTGAAGTGGACCAAGGAGGTGCTGGCGGAGGCCGTGGCCGCCTCGACGAGCCTGTGCGAGGTCCTGAGGCGGCTCGGCCTCGACGTCGTGGGCGGCCACCACACGCACATCGGCCGCAAGGTGAAAACCTTCAACATAGACACCTCGCACTTCACGGCGCCCGTACGAACGGAGCGGATGCGCGACAACCGGCGACGCCGATCCGCCGAGGAGATACTCCGCGTGGTCCACTCCCCCACCGTGACCCGGGTGGGCAACGCCAGGTTGCGGCGAGCGCTCATGGAGATCGGACGCGAGGAACGCTGCTCCCTGTGCGGCTTGCCACCTGCATGGCTGGGGGAGCCGCTGCCCTTGGAAGTCGACCACGTCAACGGTGACTGGCGCGACAACCGCGCGGACAACCTCCGCTTCCTCTGCCCGAACTGTCACTCCACGACGGACACGTACCGCGGCCGCGCAAAGGGTCGGCGGTGACAACGGGCCCCCGCTACACGCGGGAACTCCTGGCCGAGGCCGCCGCGCAGTGCAAGGACCTCGACGAGGTCATCGCCCGCTATGGCATCAGGCCGCACCCGCGCCTGAAGCAGTACCTGATGCGCCGCTTCTCTGCCTACGGCATCGATGTCTCCCATTTGAAGACACGCTCGTACATCCGTCACGAGAAGCCGGACGAGGAGGCACTGCGCCAGGCGGTCGCCGCGTCCCAGTCACTGACCGAGGCGCTCCGGATCCTGGGCCGGCCGTCCAGCTTCAGCTGGAGAACATCACTGAAGAAGTGGATTGACGAGATGGGACTAGATACCTCCCATCTCCTTGGCCAGGCCCACCAGCGAGGCAAGCCAAGTCCCGTTACAGGCCGGCCCGCCGAAGACGTGCTCGTGCGGCACGACGGTAGGCGACGGACTGGAACCAAGGTCCTTCGTCGGGCCCTTCGGGCCATCGGCGTGCCAGACGAGTGCGGTCGATGCGGCAGCCCCGCCGAGTGGAAGGGGCTTCCCATGACGCTGGAGATCGACCACGTCAACGGCGACTGGAGCGACGACCGCCGGGAGAACCTACGATTGCTCTGCCCCAACTGCCACGCGATCACGAGCACCTGGTGCCGGGGAGGAGCGCGGCGCCCGCCTCATTGAGGATCTTCATCGCACCGACAGTGCGGCGACCAGTAAAGTATGCCGCGCGGGTCCGTACCCCAGCTGGCAAGAGGGCGCCGGTTTAGGTCCGGTGTGTCGTGGGTTCGAATCCCACCGGGCCCACAGCTGCGGCCGGTGACCACCTCGTGTGGTCACCGGCCGTTCGCGTACCCGGCGTCAGCCGCCCAGCAGTTCGCGGACTTCCGGGATCAGGGCGCGGAAAGCCTGGCCGCGGTGGGAGATCGCGTTCTTCTCCGCCGGCGTCAGTTCCGCGCACGTACGGGACTCGCCGAGCGGCTGGAGGACCGGGTCGTAGCCGAAGCCGCCCGTGCCCGCCGGGGCGTGGCGCAGGGTGCCGAGGAGGCGGCCCTCGACGACGCGCTCGGTGCCGTCCGGGAGGGCGAGGGCGGCCGCGCAGAAGAAGTGCGCGCCGCGGTGCTCGTCGCCGATGTCGCCGAGCTGGGCCAGCAGGAGCGCGAGGTTCGCGGCGTCGTCGCCGTGGGCGCCGGCCCAGCGGGCGGAGAAGATGCCGGGGGCGCCGCCCAGGACGTCCACGCACAGGCCGGAGTCGTCGGCGACGGCCGGCAGGCCGGTGGCCTGGGCCAGGGCGTGGGCCTTGAGGAGGGCGTTCTCGGCGAAGGTGACGCCGGTTTCCTTCACGTCCGGGATCTCGGGGTACGCGTCCGCGCCGACCAGCTCGTGCGGCAGGCCGGCGTCGGACAGGATCGCGCGGAGTTCGGTGACTTTGCCCGCGTTGCGGGTGGCGAGGATGAGGCGGCTGGGCGTGGAGGTCATGCCCGCCATTATTCCGGCCCGCGCGGCCCGCGCCGGGCGCCGGGGCCGCCCCAGGCCCGGCTCGGTGCCCCGCGCCGCGCGGGGGCCGGCCCGCGCCGCGGCACCGCGCTTCCCGCCCCGGTCGCGTCAGCCGGGGGTGCAGACCTTGGAGAGTTCGCTCGCCGCGTCGGCGACGGGCTGGATGTCCGGGGTGGCGTCGCCGCCCTCGATCGAGGTGCGGACGTTCTTGACCGCCGTCTCCATCGAGTCGATGGCCTTGCCCAGGTCTGCGTTGTCCGTCTGGTCGCCGATCTTCTTCAGGTTGGCCTCGATCGCGTCGAGCGCGTTCTGGGCGTCCTGGGGGCTGTTGCCGGCCTGGGAGACCGCCTGCTGGAGGTCGTTCGCGCCGTCCGTGATGGCCACCGCCGTGTTGGCGCAGTCCATCGCCGTGGAGATGGCGTCGCATGCGGAGAGGCCGGGTATGACCAGGGCCGCTGCGACGGCCACGGCGGCGATGCGGTGCTTCGGCTTGATCGGCTTCACTTCGGGTCCCCCAGGAATTCGGATACGTGGACATCGGGTGCGCGGACGGGCGCACGGCTCCGACACCGCGCGCCCGTACCGGCGTAGACGCCGGGCCGGGCCCGGCGGTTGCCGCCTACAGTTCCAGCGCGCTCCGCTGGATGGCCTCGAGGTCCGCGCAGCCGCCGGCGGCGAGGTCGAGGAGGGCGTTCAGTTCCTTGCGGTCGAAGGGCTCGCCCTCGGCGGTGCCCTGGACCTCGACGAAGCGGCCGTCGCCGGTGCAGACGACGTTCATGTCGGTCTCGGCCCGCACGTCCTCCTCGTAACAGAGGTCGAGGAGGGGCTCGCCGTCGACGATGCCGACGCTGACGGCGGCGACGGTGCCGTTGAGGGGCTTGCGGCCGGCCTTGATCAGCTTCTTCTGCTGGCCCCAGGCGACGGCGTCCGCGAGGGCGACGTACGCGCCGGTGATGGCGGCGGTGCGGGTGCCGCCGTCGGCCTGGAGGACGTCGCAGTCCAGGACGATGGTGTTCTCGCCGAGCGCCTTGTAGTCGATGACGGCGCGCAGCGAGCGGCCGATGAGGCGGGAGATCTCGTGGGTGCGGCCGCCGATCTTGCCGCGTACGGATTCGCGGTCGCCGCGGGTGTTGGTGGAGCGGGGCAGCATCGAGTACTCGGAGGTGACCCAGCCTTCGCCGCTGCCCTTGCGCCAGCGCGGGACGCCTTCGGTGAAGGAGGCGGTGCAGAAGACCTTGGTGTCGCCGAAGGAGATGAGGACGGAGCCCTCGGCGTGCTTGCTCCATCCGCGTTCGATGGTGACCGGGCGGAGCTGTTCGGGCGTGCGGCCGTCGATGCGAGACATGGCTCCGAGCCTAGTCCCTGCGGGGGTGCGCGAAGACCCCGCCCGGGGGTGCCGGGCGGGGTCTTCGGTGGTGCTGTGGTGGGTCCGGTCAGTGGGTCCGGATCACATCATGTCTTCGATGTCGGCGGCGATCGGGTCGGCGTCGGTGCCGATGACGACCTGGATCGCGGTGCCCATCTTGACGACGCCGTGGGCGCCGGCGGCCTTCAGCGCGACGTCGTCGACGAGGCTGGGGTCCTTGACCTCGGTGCGGAGGCGGGTGATGCAGCCCTCGACCTCTTCGATGTTGTCGATACCGCCGAGCCCGGCGACGATCTTCTCAGCCTTGGTGGCCATGTGTTTCTCCCTGAGTGTTACGAAGAACGAGTCTCGGCGGCCAGTACGTGGAATGCGCCGCGTGGTCCGCTTCGTCACGGTAACTCACGGTTGGCCCATCTTCGCGGGCGCGTGCCCGGTCTCTGCCGAATGATGATGATCAGCAGCAACCTGCCCACAACTGGTCTACACCAGTGTGCCGCACGTGTTGCGGCTGCCAAAAACGGGCCGGTCAGGGAGGACGCCGATGAGCGCGAGCAGCGCAGCGGGAGTGCCACAGCAGAAGTGGTGGAACGGCTTGTTCCAAGGGCTGCAGAAGATGGGGCGGAGCCTGCAGCTGCCGATCGCCGTCCTGCCGGCGGCGGGCATCCTGAACCGGCTCGGCCAGGACGACGTGTTCGGCAAGGACGGCCTGGGCTGGAACGACGTCGCGCGGGTGATGGCCGCCGCGGGCGGTTCCCTGCTCAACGCCGACCTCGGCCTCCCCCTCCTCTTCTGCATCGGCGTCGCGATCGGGATGGCCAAGAAGGCGGACGGCTCCACCGCGCTCGCCGCGGTGGTGGGCTTCCTGGTCTACCGGAGCGTGCTGCGGGCCTTTCCGCTGCCCTGCCCCGAGGGGACGAGGGACATCGGGGGCGGCTGTCTGGGGGCCGACAACACCTTCGCGGAGTACGCCTTCCAGAACCCGGGGGTCTTCGGCGGCATCATCATGGGCCTGCTGGCCGCCTGGTTCTGGCAGCGCTACCACCGGGTGAAGCTGGTCGACTGGCTCGGCTTCTTCAACGGCCGCCGGCTGGTGCCGATCATCATGACGTTCGTCGCGATCGCGTTCGCCGTGCTGTGCCTGTGGGTGTGGCCGCCGATCGGCGGCGCGCTGGAGAGCTTCTCGGACTGGCTGGTGGGTCTGGGCTCGTGGGGCGCCGGAATCTTCGGCATCGCGAACCGCGCACTGCTGGTGATCGGGCTGCACCAGTTCCTGAACGTGCCGGTGTGGTTCCAGTTCGGCAGCTTCACCAAGCCGGACGGCCAGGTGGTGCACGGTGACATCCCGATGTTCCTGGCGGGCGACCCGAACGCCGGGCAGTTCCTCTCGGGCTTCTTCCCGATCATGATGTTCGCCCTCCCGGCGGCCGCCCTGGCCATCACCCACTGCGCCAAGCCGCTGCGGCGCAAGGAGGTCGGCGGGCTCATGCTGTCGGTCGGCCTGACCTCGTTCGTCACAGGGATCACGGAGCCGCTGGAGTACTCGTTCCTCTTCGTGGCGCCGCTGCTGTACGTGATCCACGCGGTACTGACGGGTGTGTCGATGGCGGTGACGTGGGCGCTGGGCGTGCACGACGGCTTCAGCTTCTCCGCCGGTCTGATCGACTACGTCATCAACTGGAGCCTGGCCACGAAGCCCTGGATGATCATTCCGATCGGCCTGTGCTTCGCGGTCGTCTACTACGTGGTGTTCCGCTTCGCGATCACGAAGTTCGACATCCCGACCCCGGGCCGGGAGTCGGACGAGGAGATCGAGGCGATGGAGGCCGAGAACACGCGGGCGTAGCCAAGCCGTTATGAAGGCGCGGTCCGTCCGCGCCGGGCCTTCGGACCCTGCCGTTCGGGCCCTCGGATCCCTGGATCCGAGGGCCTCGGCCATGTCCGCAGGGCCGTGGCTGCGGACGTGGTTCCGGATGTGCGGCGCCGGGGGGCCGGGTGTGCGGCGCCCGTGAGCGGGGTGTGGCGCAGGCCACAGGAAATTGAAGGTTCCTTATCTAACCCTCACCGTGTTACAACTGGTCTACACCACCTATTGGTGTAGACCACGCGGTGCTTGTTCCGGTCCCCGCGGTCCCCCTTTCTGAGACGTCGCCTCCCCTTCCTTGTCCCCGGGCGACGCCTTGCCCACTGGAGGAAGTTGATGAGTACGGCAACCGCCGCTCCCGCCAAGAAGCGGGGCTCCGGCCTGATGCAGGGTCTGCAGAAAGTCGGCCGAAGCCTTCAGCTGCCGATCGCCGTCCTGCCCGCCGCCGGCATCCTGCTGCGTCTCGGTCAGCCCGACGTCTTCGGCGTGGACGGTCTCGGCTGGGGCAAGGTCGCTACGGTGTTCGCCACCGCCGGTGACGCGGTCTTCGCCAACCTGCCGCTGCTCTTCTGCATCGGTGTCGCCATCGGCTTCGCCAAGAAGTCGGACGGTTCGACCGCGCTGGCCGCGCTGGTCGGCTTCCTGGTCTACAAGAACGTCCTCACCGCGTTCCCGGTGACCGAGGCGGTCATCAACACCGCCGAGAACAAGGGTGTCGACGTCGCGGCGACGTACAACAACCCCGGTGTCCTCGGCGGCATCATCATGGGTCTGCTCGCCGCCGTCCTGTGGCAGCGCTTCCACCGCACCAAGCTCGTGGACTGGCTCGGCTTCTTCAACGGCCGCCGCCTCGTCCCGATCATCATGGCCTTCGTCGGTGTCCTCGCCGGTGTCTTCTTCGGCCTGGTCTGGGAGCCGATCGGTGAGGTCATCTCCAACTTCGGCGAGTGGATGACCGGCCTCGGCGCCGGTGGCGCGGGCATCTTCGGCCTCATCAACCGCGGCCTGCTCCCGATCGGCATGCACCAGTTCGTCAACACCGTCGCCTGGTTCCAGATCGGTGACTTCACCAACGCGGCCGGCGAAGTCGTCCACGGTGACCTGAACCGCTTCTTCGCCGGTGACCCGAGCGCCGGACTCTTCATGACCGGCTTCTTCCCGATCATGATGTTCGGTCTGCCGGCCGCCGCCCTGGCCATCGCGCACACCGCCCGCCCCGAGCGCCGCAAGGCCGTCACGGGCATGATGGTCTCGCTCGCCCTGACCTCGTTCGTCACCGGTGTGACCGAGCCGATCGAGTTCTCGTTCATGTTCATCGCGCCGCTGCTGTACGCGATCCACGCCGTCCTGACCGCCCTGTCCATGGCGATCACCTGGGCGCTGGGCGTCCACGCGGGCTTCACCTTCTCCGCGGGTCTGATCGACCTCGGCTTGGGCTGGAGCAAGTCCACGCAGGCCTGGATGCTCATCCCGATCGGCCTGGTGTTCGCCGCGATCTACTACGTGGTGTTCCGCTTCGCGATCGTCAAGTTCAACCTCCCCACCCCGGGCCGCGAGTCCGACGAGGAGCTCGCCGAGCTGGAGAAGGCCGACGCGAAGTAGGCCATAGCCGGATCCGCCCGACCCGGCACCTCAGGACCGAAGCCCCTGCCTTTCCCTACGAAAGGCAGGGGCTTCGGCGTGCCCCCGCTCCCTGGCGTGGACGGCATGACTCCTCCCGCACAGCCCCGCATCCTCGACCTCGACCGGCTCGCCGCCCTGCGCGGGCGCGCCCCGACCCGGGCTGTGGCCGCCGCCGAGGGGCGGACCATGGTCGCCGAGGTGTTCGCCGAGCGGGCCGCGCTGTCCCCGGTCATGTACGCGTACTCGGTGGCGATCCGCGGCCGCCGCCACACCTGGAACCGGATGGCACTCGGCGGACGGCCGGCAGGCCCGGCCCGCGGCGGAGACGGTGACGGTGACGGTGACGGCCTAGACCTCGTAGACGGCGCCCGCGTACGCGACGTCGACGGGACCGCCGTACACGGCGCGGGCGTCGGCGAGGTTGCGCTCGGCGTCCGTCCACGGCGGGATGTGCGTGAGGACGAGCCGGCCGACGCGGCCGTCGCGGGCGTACTCGCCGGCCTCGCGGCCGTTGAGGTGGAGGTCCGGGACGTCCTCCTTGCCGTGGGTGAAGGAGGCTTCGCACAGGAACAGGTCGGTGCCCTCGGCGAGCAGGCCCAGCTCGGGGCAGGCGCCGGTGTCACCGGAGTAGGTGAGCGAGCGGCCGCCGTGCTCGACGCGGATGCCGTACGACTCGACCGGATGGCTGACCCGCTCGGTGCGCACCCGGAAGGGGCCGATGTCGAAGGTGGCGGACTTCAGGGTGCGGAAGTCGAAGACCTCGCTCATGGAGCGCTCGTCGGGGACGTCGTCGTAGGCGGTGGTCAGGCGCCTCTCGGTGCCCTCGGGGCCGTAGACGGGCAGGGCGGGGCAGCGGCCGCCCTCGTGCCGGTAGAAGCGGGCGACGAAGTACGCGCACATGTCGATGCAGTGGTCGGCGTGCAGGTGGCTCAGGAAGATCGCGTCGAGGTCGTAGAGACCGCAGTGGCGCTGGAGTTCGCCGAGGGCGCCGTTGCCCATGTCGAGGAGCAGCCGGAAGCCGTCGGCCTCGACGAGGTAGCTCGAACAGGCCGATTCCGCGGACGGGAACGACCCCGAACAGCCGACGACGGTGAGCTTCATGGAGCGTGAACCTCCGTGGACGGTCCGTGGACGGAATGCGGGCCGTGCGTGGGTCGAGCGTAAGGCGCGGAGCGTCGGCTCGCTCCTCCGCGGCAGGCCGTTGTGGGGGGAATCACCTGCGCTGTCACCCGGGGGAGCGACGGTGGGCACGGACGTTGCCATGGCCGGGTGTCCCCTGCCGTGCCGGGGCTTTCCCGCCCGGCTACGGTCGAAACATGGACACCTCCTGGTGGCCCGGGGTGGCCGCGGTCGTGGCCGTCGCGCTGGTGGTGCTGGTCGCCGGAGGGCGGCTGGGACTCCCCCGCCGGGCCCCGCCCGCACGGGGGACGGGTCCGCCGCCGCGGCCGCGGGCGGGCGAGCTGTGGCGTCTGGCGGACGGCCGGCTGTGCCTGGTCCTGTCGGCGGGGCCGGTACGGGGCCACCGGGCGCGGGTCGCGTGGATCACGGGCAAGTACGACGACCGGCGTGCCGGGGTGATCCCGCTGCCGCCGGGAACCGTGGGGGCGCAGGGCCGGGCGGGCTACCTGGAGGCGGACCGGCCGGCGGAGGTGTCGGTGTGGGAGTTCCGCGACCGGGCGGGGGTGCTGGATCCGGCGGTGTGGGACGAGGTCAAGGGACTGGGGGGCGGCCGGTGATCCGCGGACGGCGTGACGGTCCGGAGCCGCGCATCCAGCCCCGCCCCGTGACGGCCCGGAGCCGCACATCCAGCCCCGCCCCGTGACGGCCCGGGACCGAACATCCAGCCCCGCCCCGTGACGGCCCGGAGCCGCACATCCAGCCCGCCGGCGTTTGAGGCGCGGGGTCCGGGGCGGAGCCCCGGGGGCCTGAGCCCCACCCCCGCCGAGACGCGTCCCGGAGCGAGGACAGGGAACCGCCCGGCCCGCCTGTACCGCCCGGCCCGCCGCGAGGCGCGAGGCGTCAGGCCCAGAGCTGGCCCTGGAGCGCCTCGATGGCCTCCTCCGTCGTCGCGGCCGTGTACACGCCGGTGGACAGGTACTTCCAGCCCCCGTCGGCCACGACGAACACGATGTCCGCCGTCTCGCCCGCGGCCACCGCCTTGCGGCCGACGCCGATCGCCGCGTGCAGGGCCGCGCCCGTCGAGACGCCCGCGAAGATGCCCTCCTGCTGGAGCAGCTCCCGGGTGCGGGTGACGGCGTCCGCCGAGCCCACCGAGAAGCGGGTGGTCAGCACGGAGGCGTCGTACAGTTCCGGGACGAAGCCCTCGTCGAGGTTGCGCAGGCCGTAGACCAGGTCGTCGTACCGCGGCTCGGCCGCGACGATCTTGATGCCCTCGACGTGCTCGCGCAGGTAGCGGCCGACGCCCATCAGGGTGCCGGTCGTACCCAGGCCCGCCACGAAGTGGGTGATCGACGGGAGGTCGGCGAGGATCTCCGGGCCGGTCGTGGCGTAGTGCGCGCCCGCGTTGTCCGGGTTGCCGTACTGGTAGAGCATCACCCAGTCCGGGTGCTCGGCCGCCAGTTCCTTGGCCACCCGGACCGCGGTGTTGGAACCGCCCGCCGCCGGCGACGGGATGATCTCGGCTCCCCACATCCTCAGAAGGTCCCGGCGCTCCTGCGAGGTGTTCTCCGGCATCACGCAGACGATGCGGTAGCCCTTGAGCTTGGCCGCCATCGCCAGGGAGATCCCGGTGTTGCCCGAGGTGGGCTCCAGGATGGTGCAGCCGGGGGACAGCCGGCCGTCCTTCTCGGCCTGCTCGACCATGTGGAGCGCGGGGCGGTCCTTGATCGAGCCGGTCGGGTTGCGGTCCTCCAGCTTGGCCCAGACGCGCACCTGCTCCGAGGGCGACAGCCGGGGCAGCCGGACCAGCGGCGTGTTGCCGACCGCGGCCAGCGGGGAGTCGTAGCGCATTACTTCGATCCGCCGGCCACGGCCGGGAGGATGGTGACGCTGTCGCCGTCCTTGAGGGAGGTCGAGATGCCGTCCAGGAAGCGGACGTCCTCGTCGTTGAGGTAGACGTTCACGAAGCGGCGCAGCTTGCCGCCGTCGACGATGCGCTCCTCGATGCCCTTGTGCCGGGTCTCCAGGTCGGAGAACAGCTCGGACAGGGTGGCGCCCTGGCCCGACACGGCCTTCTCGCCGTCGGTGTAGGTGCGGAGGATGGTCGGGATGCGGACCTCGATGGCCATGGCGGGCTCCTGTGTCGTGAGGATCTGAGAGATCGTGCGGGGGGCGTGGGGCGGCGATGCGGGGCGCGCGGTTCTCGTGCCCCCGCGCGACGGGGCGGTGTGGTGCGTGGTGCTCAGGCAGCAGGACAGATGGCACTGGCGAGACGGCACAGGTCGACGTGCAGCCGCGCCACGAGCAGCAGCCTGCCGGGCGTCTCGATGCTCACGTCGTGGGAAACCATGCGGTCATGTTAACGATTCCCGACCGGCGGCTTGGAGTGTGATCCCGCATCGTGGACGCCGACGGCTCACATACTGGTCAGTAGGCCGTTACGACCCGCACTTCCTCTTCGGTGATCACTCCGTCGACGATGCGGTACGAGCGGAACTGGAACTCTCCGAGGCCGTCCTCGTCCGCCGTCGAGACCAGGACGTAGTGGGCGCCGGGCTCGTTCGCGTAGGTGACGTCGGTGCGCGAGGGGTATGCCTCGGTCGCGGTGTGCGAGTGGTAGACGATCACCGGGTCCTCGTCGCGGTCGTCCAGCTCGCGGTAGAGCTTCAGCAGGTCCTTCGAGTCGAACTCGTAGAACGTGGGCGAGCGGGCCGCGTTGAGCATCGGGACGAACCGCTCGGGGCGGTCGGTGCCGGCCGGCCCGGCCACGATGCCGCAGGCCTCGTCGGGGTGGTCCTGGCGGGCGTGCCCGACGATCTGGTCGTAGAGGGCCTGGGTGAGGGTCAGCATGAGCGACAGGATAAGCAGACGGGCCCTCCTGTACCGAGGGGCGGTACGGGAGGGCCCGAATGATGGACACGCCGCCCTGGGGGCGGGGTGCCGGGAGGGTGGTTCCCGGCCGCGGCAGGCGGCCGGGACCCACGGTCGGCGGTGCGGCTACGAGGACGGCGTGGACTCGGCGGACTCGGAGGACGCGGCGGACGCGGCGGACGCTGTGACCGGCGCGGGCCGCGAGACCTTGTTGAAGGCGGCGCCCTGCGGGTTGCGGGACTTCAGCACCAGGTAGGAGACGCCGAGCAGCAGGCCCCACAGCGGGGCGCAGTACAGCGAGACCCGGGAGTCCTTGTCGACGCCCATCATGACGATGACCATGCCGATGAACAGCAGGGAGAACCAGCTGGTCCACGGGGCGCCGGGGGCCCGGAAGGGCGACCGGGGCAGTTCGCCGCGGTCGGCCTTGGCGCGGTACTTGATCTGGCAGACCAGGATCATGATCCAGGCCCACATGCCGGAGATGGTGGCGAAGGAGACGACGTAGTCGAAAGCCTTGCCCGGCGCGACGTAGTTGATCCAGACGCCCACCAGCATCAGCGCGGCGGAGAAGGTGGTGCCGATGAGCGGGGTGCCGCTCTTGGTGAGCCGGGTGAACATCTTCGGGCCCTGGCCGTTGAGCGCGAGGTCGCGCAGCATGCGGCCGGTGGAGTACATGCCCGAGTTGCAGGACGACAGGGCGGCGGTCAGGACGACGAAGTTGACGATCGCGGCGCCGACGCCGAGGCCCATGCGCTCGAAGGCGGCGACGAAGGGCGAGACGCCGGGCTGGAAGTGCGTCCACGGGACGACCGACAGGATCATGACGAGCGCGCCGACGTAGAAGACGGCGATGCGCCACGGCACGGTGTTGATGGCCTTGGGGAGGGTCTTCTCGGGGTCCTTGGACTCGCCGGCGGTGACGCCGACCAGCTCGACCGCGAGGAAGGCGAACATCACGATCTGCAGGGTCATCAGCGTGCCGCCGATGCCCTTGGGGAAGAACCCGCCGTCGTTCCAGAGGTTGGAGACGGACGCGGTCGCGGCGGCGTCGGAGAAGCCGATGGTGAGGATGCCGGCGCAGATCAGGATCATGCCGACGATGGCGGTGACCTTGACCATGGAGAACCAGAACTCGAGCTCGCCGAAGAGCTTCACGGAGATCAGGTTGGCGCCGTAGAGAATGACCGTGAAGATCAGCGCGTACGCCCATTGCGGGAAACTGTCGTCGGTCCAGTACGACATGTACTTCGCGGCCGCGGTGACCTCGGTGATGCCGGTGACCACCCAGAACAGCCAGTACGTCCAGCCGGTCGCGTATCCCCAGAACGGGCCCAGGAACTCGCGGGCGTAGTCCGAGAAGGAACCGGAGACGGGGCGGTACATGAGGAGCTCGCCCAGGGCCCGCATGATGAAGAAGATGACCAGGCCCGCGATGGCGTAGGCCAGGATCAGGCTCGGGCCGGCCTTGGAGATGGCCTTGCCCGCTCCCAGGAACAGGCCGGTGCCGATGGCCCCGCCGATCGCGATCATCTGGATCTGGCGGGCCCCGAGCGCGCGGTGGTAACCCTCACCGTCGCCCTCGCCCCGCGTGCCCTCGCCGGGCGTCTTGCCGTGCTGCTCGACCTGCACAGAGGTCATGTCTGGTGCGCCTTTCTCCACGCCGACCCGCGCCCTCTACAGGCTGCGGATCGGGTCCTCGATCCCCCCGGATACGGATGGAGTTGCACGCCGGCGGTCCGCCGGTTCAAGCAGGCCGCGGGACATGGGTGGCGTCCCGGCGGCGGTCGTGAAGATTTATCACGGGCTTACGGGGGATCGAGGCAGGCGGATGTGACACGGGCCACGGGAAATTCAGGACATGGACCCCGAAACACGTCAGATCACCGCATGGCGGTGATCTGATCGTTATCCGGATTTGAGCGTCCGCTGAGCGAACGCTGCGCACCGTTGAGGATGAATTGAGGATGTTCCGGGGGTCCCGGAGGCCGGGGCGGCCCCCCGGAGCCTCAGAGGGTCTCGATGAGGGTCTCCTGAAGCCCGCCGAGCCACAGGTACGCCATCACCATCGGCTTGCGCGGATCGTCGTCCGGCAGCCGGAACAGCACCGCGCTCTCGTCGTCCTCGGTGATGTCCAGCCGGGCCGCGATCGTCAGGCGCAGGTCGTTGAGCGCCCCGAGCCAGCGCAGCGGCAGTTCCCCCGCCAGTTCCAGCACCGCCGCCCCGTCACCCGCCGGGGTGAGTCCGTCCAGGCTGCGGACGACGGCGAGCGCGTCCTCGCGTTTGCGGGCGCGCAGGTCGTTCTCGGTGAACCGGCGGAACTCCGCCGCCCGGGCCGTCAGCTCGGCCGCGTCCACGCCCGCCTCGGCGGCTCCGCCGGGAGCCCCGTACGCGTCGGGGAAGAGCCGGGCCAGCGCCGGGTCCGACGGGGGCTCGGAAGGGCCCTCGGCGAACAGCGCGGCCAGCGGGTCGGCGTCCTCGGCGGGCTCCGGGGCGCCGGGGCCGATCAGCTCCAGGAGCTGGACGGCCAGCGAGCGCAGGATGGAGATCTCGATCTCGTCGAGCGCGATGGCGGAGCCGCCGTCCTCGCGGGTCTCGAACGTGCCCCCCATCAGCCGCGGTCCTGCGTCAGGGTCGCCCACAGGCCGTAGCCGTGCATGGCCTGCACGTCGCGCTCCATTTCCTCGCGGGTGCCGCTGGAGACGACCGCCCGCCCCTTGTGGTGGACGTCCAGCATCAGCTTGTGCGCCTTGTCCTTGGAGTAGGCGAAGTACGCCTGGAACACGTACGCCACGTAGCTCATGAGGTTGACCGGGTCGTTGTGCACCAGGGTCACCCAGGGGACGTCGGGTTCGGGGACCGCGAAGGTCTCTTCGGCCGATTCGGTGCGTTCGATCTCTACAGGAGCAACACTCACTCGTCCCATGCTGCCACTGCCGGGGGCCGGTCGCACAAACGGGCCGTACATCTCGTCACTCTGACGAAATGTGCGCTAGCATCCCAGCCATGAACCCTGCGGACCTGGGCCTGCCGGTGGACGTGCCGTCGACAGCGCTCTTCACGGACCATTACGAGCTCACGATGCTGCAGGCCGCCCTGGCCAACGGCACCGCCGACCGCCGTTCGGTCTTCGATGCCTTCACCCGGCGGTTGCCCGAGGGGCGCCGCTACGGGGTCGTCGCCGGCACCGGCCGGGTGCTGGACGCGGTGGAGAACTTCCGCTTCGACGGCGCCGTGCTGGAGTTCCTGCGCGAGCGGGCCGTCGTCGACATGCGGACGCTCGACTGGCTGGCCTCCTACCGCTTCTCCGGCGACATCTGGGGCTACCCGGAGGGCGAGGTCTACTTCCCCGGCTCCCCCGTCCTGCGCGTCGAGGGCAGCTTCGCCGAGTGCGTGCTGCTGGAGACCGTGATCCTGTCGATCCTGAACCACGACTCGGCCATCGCCGCGGCCGCCTCCCGGATGTCCTCGGCGGCGGGCGCGCGCCCGCTGATCGAGATGGGCGCCCGGCGCACGCACGAACTGGCGGCGGTGGCCGCGGCGCGGGCCGCCTACGTGGGCGGCTTCACCTCGACCTCGGACCTGGCGGCCGGCTTCCGGTACGGCATCCCCACGGTCGGCACCAGCGCCCACGCCTTCACCCTGGTCCACGACAGCGAGCGCGACGCGTTCACCGCGCAGGTCGCCTCGCTGGGCCGGGGCACGACGCTGCTGGTGGACACCTACGACGTCGCCGAGGCCGTCCGCACGGCCGTCGACATCGCCGGGACGGACCTGGGCGCGGTGCGCATCGACTCCGGCGACCTGCTGCTGGTGGCCCACCGGGTCCGCCAGCAGCTGGACGAGCTGGGGGCCACCGCGACGAAGATCGTGGTCACCTCGGACCTGGACGAGTACGCCATCGCCTCGCTGGCGGCGGCGCCGGTGGACGCGTACGGGGTCGGCACGCAGCTGGTGACGGGCAGCGGCCACCCCACGTGCTCGATGGTCTACAAGCTGGTGGCGCGGGCGGCCTCGGCGGACCCGAAGGCGGCGCTGGCCCCGGTGGCGAAGAAGTCCTCGGGCGGCAAGACCTCCGTGGGCGGCCGCAAGTGGGCGGCCCGCCGGGTCGACGCCGAGGGCGTCGCCGAGGCGGAGGTCGTGGGCCTGGGACCGGTGCCGGCGGCGCTGGCCGACCACCAGCTGCTGACCCAGCTGGTCAAGGCGGGCGAGGTGATCGCGCGCGAGCCGCTGGAGACCGCCCGCGACCGCCACCAATCGGTTCTGGCCGGTCTGCCGCTGTCCGCGACGCAGCTCTCCCGGGGCGAGGCCGTGCTCCCCACCGAGTACGTCTGACCCGCCGCGTAGGTCCGACCCCCCGCGTACGTCCGGCCTCGCGCCGGGGCCGGGGGCCCGCCGGGCGGGTCGGGGCCCCGGTTTCGGGAAGGGGCGGGGCGGGGGAGGAGCCTCGCGGGCCCCGGCCCCGCACACCACCACGAACCGAAGGGCACGCGCCATGCACCGCGCACTGATCGTCGTCGACGTACAGAACGACTTCTGCGAAGGCGGCAGCCTCGCGGTCACCGGCGGGGCCGACGTCGCCGCCGCCATCACCGAGCTGATAGGCCAGGCCACGCCCGGCTACCGACACGTCGTCGCCACCCGCGACCACCACATCGACCCCGGCGCCCACTTCGCGCACCCCCCGGCCCTGCCCGACTTCGAGACGTCCTGGCCCGTGCACTGCGTCGCGGGGACCGAGGGCGTCGGCTTCCACCCGAACTTCGCGCCCGCCGTGGCGTCCGGAGCCGTCGCCGCCGTCTTCGACAAGGGCGCCTACGAGGCCGCGTACAGCGGGTTCGAGGGCGCCGACGAGAACGGCGTCACGCTCGACCGCTGGCTGCGGGACCGGAACGTGACCGAGGTCGACGTGGTCGGCATCGCCACCGACCACTGCGTGAGGGCCACCGCCCTCGACGCGGCCCGTGCCGGCTTCACCACCCGCGTCCTGCTCGACCTGACGGCCGCCGTCGCCCCGCACACCACCGCCCGCGCCCTGGACGAGCTCCGCGCGGCCGGGGTGGAGCTGGCCGGAGGCTGACCCCGGCCGGGAGCCCGGGCCGGCTGCGGCTCTAGCGCCCCAGCAGGGCCCGGATCGGGTGCCAGAGCTCCTCCGCCACGTCGGGGGCGCAGCGCCACAGCAGGCCGTCCGGGTGGTGCAGGACGGCCGTGACCTCGTCCGGGGTCGGGGGCTGGGCGTTGCCCCGCAGGTACACCGCGCGCATTCCGAGGTTCCGCAGCCTGGTCAGGGCGCGGGCCCGGTTCGCGGCGTGCACCAGCACGCGGACGCTCCCACTGTCGCCGCCGTCGCCGGATGACGGCCTCGGCAGCGTGAGCGCGACCACCACGCTGCCGCCTGGCAATCTGACGAAACCTCCACCGGGCATGATCTTCAGCTCCCCCGTCAATAAGAAAACTCAGCCCGTGCATCTAAACGCGAACGGCCGCCGCCCGCTAGAGGGCGACGGCCGATCATGCTTTGACCTGCGGTTTGGCTGAGAAACTACTTGGAGGGACCCACTTCGACCGTCATCTGGAGACCGTCGTAGGGCTCCTTCAGGATCTTGATCTTCGTGTTGGTGTCAGTGACCTTCACGGAGCCGGTCGGGTTCTCGTCGTAGAAGTACTTGCCCTTGCGGTCGTCGAAGACCAGGTTCGTGGGCTTCGGCTTGACGAAGAGCTCCTCGCCGTTCTTGTGCAGCGTGAACGCGTCCGTCGAGTAGGCGCTGAACGTCGCGTCGTACGGCTGGATCTTGTTCCGCAGCAGCGTGCCGTCCGCCCACTTCATGGGCTTGGCGTTGGCGTCGATCGGCAGGATCAGACCCTGGCCCGGGTGCTGGCTGGTGTTGTTGTCCTTCTGGGAGGTGTCCCACTGCCAGATCAGCAGACCGTCCTGGTACGGGTAGTGCTCGACCCAGTCCGGACGGGTGTTGCCGAAGCCGAAGTTGTACGGGCCCACCTTGAGGGTGGAGTCGTACGACACGTAGCGGCGGTTCTCGGCCAGGTAGTACTGCGCGTACTCCTTGGTGAAGCCGGCACCGATGCGGGAGAAGCCCTTGCCGGTCCAGCCGTTGTCGCCGTTCTCGGCGCCGTCGGCGAAGACGGTGGAGCCGTCCGCGGTGATGTTGACGGCATCGGCCGTGAAGCCCTTGCCGCCCGCGCCGCCGTCCGTCTGGTAACGGAAGCGGAGGTCGACCTTCTTGCCCGCGTAGGCGTCGAGCGGGAAGTTCAGCGACTTCCAGGCACCCGAGGCACCGGTCAGCGAGGGGCTGCCGCCCGCGTCGGCCGGGAGGGCCACGCCGTCGGCCGTGCCCGCGAGGGCGGTCCAGTTGGCGCCGCCGTCGGTGGACACCTCGGTGTAGAGGTAGTCGTACTCGGCCTCGATGTCCCACCAGCCCTTGAGGGACAGGGCGGCGGACTTCTTGCCGGTCAGGTCGACCGAGCGGGTGAGGGTGTTCTTGAGGTCGTCACCCATGTTGCTCCACCACTGCGAGGAGCCCTCGGCGGGAGCGACGACGTCGGTCTGGACCTTCTTCTTCGGCAGCTCGACGACCAGCGCCTGCTTGTCCTTGGTGTTGTACGCGGAGACGCCCAGCTTGTGGGTGGACTTCGTCGCGGCCTTCGCCTTGTCGTAGTTCAGCCAGCCCAGCTGGAGCTTGTCCCAGGCGGTCATGTCGCCCGGGAGGTCGCCTATGGAGTCCTTGCCCTTGCCGAGCCAGGAGCCCGCCGACATCAGGGACCAGAAACCGACGCCGTTCTCGCCGCCACCGGAGGTGTCGTAGAGGTCCGGCAGGCCCAGGTCGTGGCCGTACTCGTGCGCGAAGACGCCGAGGCCGCCGTTCTCCGGCTGCATCGTGTAGTCGCCGACCCAGATGCCGGTGTCACCGATCTGGGCGCCGCCGGCCTTGTTGTTCGCCGGGCCGGTCTTGCCCGCGCTGGTGCCGTAGGCGTACCAGCGGTGGGCCCACAGCGCGGAGGTGCCCTGCACGCCGCCGCCGGCCGACTCGTCCTCGCCCGCGTGGACGATCTGGAAGTGGTCGATGTAGCCGTCGGGCTCGTTGAAGTTGCCGTCGCCGTCGAAGTCGTAGCGGTCCCAGAGGTCGTACTGGGCCAGCTGCGCCTTGATCTGCGCGTCGGTCTTCCCGGCCTTCTTCTGCGCCTCCGTCCACGCGAGGACGCCGTCCTTGACGGTGTCCCACACGTTGGAGCAGTTGGTCTGGCCGCAGTAGTTGGAGCCGTAACGGGCCTCGTTGTACGGGACCTTCACCCAGTCGGAGACCTCGCCCTCGACCGAGTAACGGCCCGAGGAGGTCTTCTCGTAGTAGGTCTTCAGCGAGTCCTTGCCCTTGCCGGTACCGAAGTACAGGTCCTGGAAGTAGCTGCGGCTGAAGTCCTTGCGCCAGGCGGTGCTGTTGTCCAGCTTCCGGTCCGGCTGGGCGATCGTGTTGTGCATGGGACCGGGGGTGCCGCCGTACTTGGGCGCCTCGGGCTTGGGGCCCGGGCCGTCCGGGTCGTGCATGGTCGTGCTGTCGACCTGGTCGCCGAACTCCACGAGGATCGTGAAGATCTTGTCGGTCTTCTCCCGGCCCAGCTCGACGTACTTCTTCTCGTCGAGCTTGACGACCTTGGAGGCGCCGCGCTGCTCGACGTCCTTCTTGCCGGTCAGCACCTGGTCCAGGGCGGCCTTGCGCTGCTGCGCCTGCTGCTCGCTGAACGGGCCCTTGAGGTTGTGCTCGGCCACCTTGGCCGGGGCGGTCGGGTCCTGCCGGTCGGCGGCCGGAGCGGCGACCGGGCTGGGATCGGCCTGGGCGGCACTCACGCTGAAGAAGGTGACGCTGGTCGCGCAGGCGGCCATGGTCACGGTGACGGCAGCGGCGCGCAGCGCGCGTCGTCTGACGGAGTTGCTGGTCACTTGATGTCGTTCCCCTCCCGCGGCCGCGACGTAGGTCGGAACTTCTCCATAGGAGCGGGGGGTTCCGCGCGGCGCGCGTCTCAAGTGACGACATTTGACCGGAGAGACGCGAGAAAAGACAGTCCTTGACTTGTTCGTTACAACTGCACTATGCGGGCAATGAGTTCCGCTATTCGGACGTTCCGCAGCCATACGGGGCGAAGGGTGCTTCCCGACGGCACGTCTGCCCCATTCCGGCCAGTTTCCCGCCCCGTTCAGGCCGCGTCGGGGCACACGAAATGATCCCGTGCGCCCCCCGTGCTCCGGCACCGTGGGTTAGGTCACGCTTACTGCCGGTTCCCCACGGGCATCTCCCGTCGTAGAGTCTCTTGACGCGCGACCTTGTTGAGCCGACTCCCCCTCCCCTCCCTGAGGACGGATATCACCATGCCGCGTCCGACTGCCGCACAGCTTGCCTACGGGTCCGCCACCGTCATCGTGTCGACGATCGCCATGCTGCTGCTCTCGCAGACCAGCACGGGGTTCGGGGTCGGGGTCATCTCCGCGGCCGCCCTCGCCCTGGGCCTGCTCGTCGCACTGACCGTGCCCGTACCGAAACGCCGCGGCCGCCACGCGGCCCGTCCGGCGGTGGCCGCCCGGGTGCCCGAGCCCAGGGCAGCCGCGTCCGAACACCCCGTGCACCACTGACCGTTGCCGCACCCGGCCGGCGCCCGGAACGCGCCGCGGGCGGCCTCCCCGGAGGGAGACCGCCCGCTTCGTGCCGCGCGCCGTCGCGGCGCGTGCCGCCGTGCTCTCGTGCTGCCGTGCCGGCCGCCCTAAGCGGACCTGACCACCACGGTCTTGGCGACCTTGTCGTGCAGGCCCTGCTTGTACGGCTTGTCCACGAGGATCGAGATGATCAGCGCGATCGGCCACAGGCAGAAGCAGCAGATCAGCGTCGGCAGCCAGAGGACGGCGGCACGGGACAGGGCCGGACCGGACTGGGGGACGCTGCCGTCGTTGAGCATCGCGACGCGCAGGCCCATCGTCTTCTTGCCGATCGTCTGGCCGTTCTTCTTGGTGAAGAACCAGTCGTAGCCGACGTAGGCGAGGATCGAGATCAGGGTCATGATCAGGCCACTGCCGCTGTAGGACTTGGTGATGACCTCGGAGATGTCCTCGCCCTGATCCGTCTCGACCGTGTAGCGGTTCGTGCCGAACGCCAGCTGGATCAGGAACAGCGGGATCGCCACGATGACCACGTCGATGACGCGGGCGGCGAGCCGCTTGCCGATGTCGGCGAGCGGGGGCATCCCGGCGAGCGGATCGGGCATGCCGCCGCCTCCGCCGTAGGGATCGCCGCCGCTTCCGTACGGCGGGGGCGGAGGCGGGTAGCCCCCGTATCCGCCGCCGCCCCCCGGGCCTCCGGGGGGCGGGGGCGGCGGGTGGCCGCCGCTTCCGGGGGGCGGTGAGCCGTACGGCGAACCGCCCGACGGAGGCGTCGGTTCCTGGGGCTTCTTGAGGAACGGGTCGTCCTCGGGCGGCTGGCCCTGCGGCGGCTGGTCGGTACTCATGGCCCGAGTCGAACCCGGCTCAGGGACCCCCGCAACGGGACCGCGTCCGTTCGGGGTACGCGGGGCCCCGGGCGGCTCAGCGCGCCACGTACGTGCCCGCCGCCCTGTCGTGCCAGGCCCGTCGGCGCGGACCGTCCACCAGGCACCAGAGGCTGCCGGGGAGCCCGAGGAAGGCGTACACCAGCCAGCGGAGCAGCGCGGCGCCGAAGGTGGGCGGCCGCAGCGTGCCGGTGGCCAGGACGCGTACGCCGAGCAGCTTCTTGCCCGGGGTGCGGCCCCAGCGCGCGGTGGGCAGCACCTCGTAGAAGACCCCGAAGAGGAGGACGGCGCCGAGGACGAGGCCCGCGTCGGTGGCGATGGCGGCGTCGAACAGCCAGACGGTGGTGGTGCGGCCGCCGGCCCGGGCGGCGTCGACCTTGGCCTGGAGGTGCGCGGTGGCGGCGGGGACCATCGGCAGGGGCCACCAACTCCCCACGGCCTGGAAAGTGGACACCTCCTGCCCCGAGTCTGTGTGCCGTGACCGCCGCACCCCCACACGGCAGTCCACCCCCACC